>JBILLI010000633.1:0-4525 GCA_044376155.1 Polyangiales bacterium | reverse complement strand
CGTCGCTGCGCTTGTAGTACCCCGGGATGCTCCCCTCGCGGGCGTAGCCCACGCGGGACCAGCCGACGCTCTCTTCCTTCTCGACGAGCGTGTAGACCCGCTCGATGCCCTCGCGGCGCGCCACCGTGTCGATGGCCGCGGCCTTCTGCGGAAAGCTCCCGGCGAGAAAGTCGACCAGCCGCGCCACGCGGTGGCGACGGTTCAGGATCAAGCTCACGTGAATCCCCGCGGCGCGCACGGGGACCTCATCCATCACCGGGCGCTGCCCGACCTGTTGCGTCTGCACGGACATGTCCTTCCGCCGTTGTGCGGAGACCGTCGGCCCGCCGCCGAGGGTGCCCCGCGCAGGGGTCGGCTTATAGACATTGTTCGTCCCCGATGTCAAAGGGCCAGAAGCCCTTCAAATCAGGGAGTTTGTGAGGTTCGGGGGAGGGGCGCCCCGGTCTGTGGGGCGCTACGGGAGGGGGGCGCGCTCAGTGCGCGGGGGCGGCGAGGGCGGCGTCGATGCGGCGGGCGAACTCCTCGAAGGGGAGCGCGCCGGCGACGAACTTGCCGTTGATGAAGAAGGCGGGCGTGCCGATCTGGGCGCCGGTGGCGTCGGCCGCGGCCACGTCCTCGCGGACGGCGGCCTGGTGGGTGTGGTTGTCGAGGGCCGCGCGGAAGCGGTCCATGTTCACGCCACCGATCTCACCCGCGAGGCGCTCGAGGGTCGCGCGGTCGAGGTTCGAGCTGTTCTGGAACATGAGGTGGTGGTAGCGCCAGAACGCGTCGGCGCCACGCTGCGCGAACACCTCGCGACCCGCCTCGGCGGCGGGCATCGCGTTGTTGTGGAAGGGGAGGGGGTAGTCGCGCCACACGAAGCGCACGCGGCCGCGGTAACGCTCCATGATCTGGTCGACCTGGGGGAGCACGCGCGAGCAGAAGGGACACTGGAAGTCCGAGAAGTGCTGGATGACCACGCGGGCGTTGGCCGGGCCCAGCGCCGGGGCGCGGGGGTTGTCGCGGACCTGGTACACGCGGTCGGCGTCGGGCTCCGCGGGGGCCGCGGCGGCGGGCGAGGGGGCGGCGCCGCCGGGGAGGTACACGGTGCCGGTGGCGCCGTTCTCGATGATGCGCTCGTACACGTTCGCGCGGGTGGTGCCCGGGCGGGTGCGGATGAGCTCCTCGGCGCGGCGCTTGGCGTCGTCGATGGCGGTCTGGAACGCGTTCGCGGGCTGCGCGCCCACGAGGCGGCGGCCGTTGATGAAGAAGTGCGGCGTGCCGTTCGCCTCGACGCGCTGCGCGAGGGCGTGGTCGGCGTCGATCACCGCGTTGTGCGTGTTGGCGGCCACCGCGGCGCGGTAGCGGGCGAGGTTCAGACCGGCCTGCGTGGCGTAGCGCTCCAGGTCGGCGTCCTCAAGGTGCTGCTGGTTCTCCATGAGGATGTCGTGGACCTGCCAGAACTTCGCGTGGCTGCCCTGCGCGAAGGCCTCCTGGGAGAGGGCCGCGGCCGGCCGGGCGCGGTTGTGGAAGGGCAGGGGCTCGTGCTTCCACACGACGCGGAGGTCGTTGCCGTAGCGGGTGCGCATCTCGCGGACCGTGGTCTCGACGCGCGAGCAGAAGGGGCACTGGAAGTCAGAGAACACCACCATGGTGACCAGCGCGTCGCGCGGACCCTGGAAGGGCGAGTTGCCCACGGGCACGGCGTAGACCGCGTTGGGGTCTTCCTGGCGCTGCGGCTGCTGCGGCTGCGCGGGCGAGGGCGTGGGCTCGGCGCCGGCCACGGGGTTCGCCACCATCTCGGCGTAGACCCGGTTGCGGGGCTGGATGGTCCGCGCACGGGCGAGGACCTGGTCGATGACGGTCTTGAACCGGTCGAAGGGCTGCGCGCCCACGAGGTTCGTGCCGTTGATGAAGAAGTTCGGCGTGCCCGACGCGTTCAGGCGCTGCGCGAGCTGCATGTCCTGCTGCACGCGGGCCTGGTGCGTGTTGTTCGCGAGGGCGGCGCGGAAGCGCTCCATGTTGATCCCGCCGACCTGCTGCGCGAGGCGCTCCAGGGTGGCGTTGTCGAGGTTCTGCTGGTTCTGGTACATCAGGTCGTGATAGGCCCAGAACTTCGCGTTGCCGCCCTGCGCGAAGACCTCGCGGCCGGCGACGGCGGCGGGCATGGCGCGGTCGTGGAAGGGCAGCGGGGCGTCCTTCCAAACAAGGCGCACGTCGTTGCCGTACTGCTGGCGAATCTGCCGCATCGTGTCTTCCACGCGCGAGCAGAAGGGGCACTGGTAGTCGCTGAACTCCACGATGGTGATCAGCGCGTTCGCCGGACCCAGCACGGGCGAGTCGCCGACGGGGATGCGCTCGGCGTCGGCCATCGCGCCGCCGGGCGCGGTGCCCTGGTTGTTGTCAGCGGTGACGGCGCTACCCGGCTCCGCCGGGGTCTTGGACCCCGTGATGTTGCCCACCACAAAGCCCAGGATCAGGGCCATGATGATGGAGATTGCTGCTGCTCCCTTGCTCAATTCGTTCTCCTGCGTGCGCCCTGTGGGGCGCGTTGTTGTCACCCGCTCCGTCGCGGTCTCTCGGAGAGACTCCCGACCTCGGGTGACCGCGAGCCACACCCCCACGCGACGCGCGGGAGAGGGGGGCAAGGCCACCGTCGGAGGAGCCCTCAGAGAGGCTGCGCCGAGGCGAACGATCCGTGTCGTAGGTCCCTGACCGAAACCCTGTCCGTGATCATCGCGGCGGTCGTCAGGGCACACCGTGGCCCCGCCGCAACGATCCCTGCATGCGCGCGATTCGCGCGCCACGCGCGGCGGGACGAGACGGACGTCTCCCGCCGCGCGCGTGCGTCAGCGCGCCGGAGGGCGCAGCAACGCGTCGGCGTGCGCAGCCCGGGGGCCGCCACGCAGGGTCGCAGGGAACACAAAATCAATCTCGACGGCCATGGGCACATCGAGCGCCCCGCCCGGGGTCAGCGCGTCGGCGCCCACCGCGCCGAAGGGCAGCGAGCGCCCCGGCGGATCGGCCTGCTCGACGTGACACCGCGGGTCATTGGGGTCTTCACACGCCGTCGGCGCGCGGCTCTGCCCCGGCGTCTCGCGCCAGTGCACCTCGCCGTGGCGAGTCGCCAGCTGCGACGCCGCCTCGCGCTCGCCCGCGGTCACGAAAGACCCTCGCGGCGACCAGTTCACCCCACACTCGTCCGCGCTCTGCGCCCACGCCGCCGCACCCGTGAAGAACACGGCGAAGGCGGTGCAGAGGGCGAAGTAGAGCGCGCGCATGAAGGTCGACTCGCGAGTTCGTACAACGATCACCGGGGCGACGCAACCGCCCCGGCGCAGGGAGATCCGAACCCCGTCAGAACATCCCTCGCGCGATGGCTATTCCCGACGAAGAAAGCGTCGCAGCTCGTTCACCGTGGCGGCTTCGCGGAGCGCCTCGGCCGTGGTCCACGACACCGCCCGCTCGCCGCGAAACCAGGTGCGCTGCCGCTTCGCGAACTGCGCCGTGGCGGTCACCACCGCGGGGAGCAGCTGCGTCGCCGAGAGCGCCCCGGCGAGGTGCTCCACCACCTGCGCGTAGCCCACCGCGCGAAGGGGCTTCAGCGACGGGTCGAAGCCGTCGTCGAGGATCGCCCGCACCTCCTCCACCCACCCCCCGCGGAGCATCTCCTGGGCTCGCGCGGCGATGCGCTCGCGGAGCACCGCGCGGTCCACCTCGAGCGCGTAGAAGCGCGCGTCGTAGCGCGGCGCCATGGCCTGGTGCCGACGGTGATGCTCGGAGTACGCGACCCCCGTGAGCGCGTGCACCTCCAGGGCCCGCACCACGCGGATGGGGTCGGTGGGCGCGATGCTCGCTGCGTAGGTCGGGTCGACCGCGCTGAGCTCGGTGTGCATCCCGCGCAGCGCCGCTGGGCTCTCCGCCGCCCGCGCGTTGAGCGCCGCGCGGAGGGCGACGTCGCTCGGGATGTCGGGCGCGAGCCCGTACACCAGCGCGCGGAGGTAGAGCCCGGTGCCCCCCACCACGATGGGCACCCGGTCCCGCGCGAGGATCCCCGCGACGGCCGCGTCGGCGTCGGCGACGTAGCGACTGGCGTCGTAGTGGGCGTCGAGGTCCACGAGGTCGAGCAGGTGGTGCGAGACCCCATGGAGCTCCTCGGGCCGGGGCTTCGCGCTGCCGATGTCGAGGCGGCGGTACACCTGCACCGAGTCTGCGCCCACGAGCTCGCCGTCGAGGGCGCGCGCGAGGGCCAGCGCCGCGGCGGTCTTGCCCGTGGCCGTGGCGCCGGCGAGCACCAGCAGCCGGGGAGGGTCGCGCATGGAAGGGGGAGCGAGCGTCAGGCGGAGCGCGGGGCGTGCTTCTCGACGAGGCGGGCGATGCCGGGCACCGCGGCTTCGACGTTCTCTTTGCCCTTGGGACGAAGGCTCTCGTAGGCCTTCTTGAGGTTGTGGTGTCGGGTGTGCCGCGCGCGGTCGTCGGTGATGCCGAGCAGCGCGTCGGCGATCTGGCTCCGCTGCGCCGAGAAGTTCGCCACGATGTCGCCGCC
>JBILLI010000564.1:0-5124 GCA_044376155.1 Polyangiales bacterium | reverse complement strand
TGCGCAGTGGTGGCGTGCGTCCTTCGCGGTCGGGGTCCACGAGCGCGTCGCCGCAGCGCGGGCAGGCCTCACCCGGGAGCGCGCGGGTCGCCCGTGCGGCCATCACCGCCGCGGTGAGCGCCGCGGGGTCTCGTGACACGAGCGCCGTCGCGACGCCCGTCCAGCGGTAATCGCCGTAGGTGTTCGCCACGGTGATGCCCGCGGCGTCGCGAAGGAGAAGCAGCGCCGCCGCCAGCGCGGTCGCCGGTCGCGCGCCGTGCCACACGCCCGACGCGGGCCACTCCGCGAGGGCCATCGAGATCACCGGCTCCCGACCCAAGAGCAGCCGCGCGAGGCTGGACCACGGCGCGGTGCGCGACGGCGTCCCGGGCGCGTCGACCGGCGCGGCCCACTCGCGCGAAGACAACCCCGACGCGTCGGCGCACAGGGTCACCCCCTCGCGCTGCGACGCGATCGCGAGCCCCACCGCGCCGTCGGGACCGCGCGCGACGCACCCGCACGCGAGGTCCCAGAACACCGATGGAGACCCCGGCGAGACGCTGTGCTCGGGCACCTCGCAGAGCACCGCGTACCCGTCGGGCACCGGCGGGACCGCATCGCGCAACACGGGATCCACGAAGCGCGGGCGGAACCACCCGAGGCGCGCGGCGAGGGCCTCGTAGATGCGGTTGGTGTGCGGCGACGTCGCCCCGGTCATCCCGTGCGCCGCGCCCAGGCGCAGCAGCGACTCGGCGAAGACCGCGGCGACATCGCAGGCGCTCATGGCGCGCACGAGAGCGGCACCGCGACCAGTTGGTTGGGCGTCTGCCCCGGGTCGGTGGCGAACACCGCGAGGGCGCCCGAGGGCGTGGCGACGAGCAGGGCGCGCTCCACCCGCGTGGCGCCCGCGGGCATCGGCAGGGGAACCGCCGCGCCGCGCGTCGCGCCGTCGGGGCCGAGGGGGAGCACCGTCGGGCGAAGCACCCCCGAGCCCGTGACCCCGAGCGCGAGCACATCGCCGCGCGCGAGGGTCGCTGCGAGTCCGCCTTGAGACGCGCCCAGATCGGTGAGCGCGCGTGCGTCGCCGCGGGGGGCGCCGTCGGCGGTCAACGACCGCGCGCGAAGCTGAAACGAGCCCGACGTTCCGGTCGACTCTTCCCACAGCGCGAGCAGCCCATCACCCGCGGCGAGGACCACCCGGTCGCGAATCATCTCGCGCGTGTCGATCACGGTCTGCGTCGGCGCCGCGGCCGTACCCACCGTGTCGAACCGCCGCAGCCGCAGCCCGGGGCCCTCCGACGGATCACGGCCCGACGCGTTCCACACGAGCGCGAAGCTGCCGTCGCGCAGGCCGAAGCGCCCGAACGAGGTCTCGGGGGCGCCCTCGTAGAGCGCCTCGGGGGGGCGCGGTCGGGTCCCCCCTTCGGCGTCGAGCTGCACCATCTCGATGCCCCACAGTGCCCGCACCTGCTCGGCGAGAAAGGTGTAGCCCGTGCTGTTCGAGAGGAGGTCGCGGCAGCCCCCGAGGTTGAATCCGCCGTTGGGGAAGGTGATGGTGCGCGGGGTTGCGGGCGCGCCTGACGCGTCGAGCGGGAGCAGCGCGCATCCTTCGGACGAGGACGTCCGCGACTCCGCGAGCACCGCACGTCGGCCGAGCGCTTCGTCCACCGCGAGGGTGGCCGCGGTGGGGGAGAACTCCGCGGGGAGGCGCACCGCCGCGCGTCGTCGGCCGTCGGCGTCGAGGCGCTCCAGGACGAGATCGGGCGCGCGGCTGGTCCCGGCGTCGTCGCTGCTGAGCGCCCACGCGCCGCCCTCGGCGGGGCGCAGGTCGAGCAGCGTGCGGTGCGGCGCGGCGCTCGTGGTCGCGGTCAGCACCACCGCCGCGCCCGCGCGCCAGGCACACGGACCGACCGGGACGTCGGTGCCGAGGGAGGGAGCGTCGGTCGTTGGCGCGGCGGCGTCGCGCGTGGTGCGATCGGCCGTGGCGGCGCATGACACCGCCGCGAGTCCCAGCGCCGCGAGGCGGAGGCAACGCGGCAAGAAGGCGCCCGAGTACAGATCGTTCGAAGGAAGTTTCACCCCACAACGCTACCTCGCCGCGAGGACGTCGGCAGGTCCCCGCCACCCACCACGGGCGGGGGAGCGTTTCGACGGCGCGTCGTTGCCAGTCGACCCGGCCGCGTGCGACGAAGGGGCGCATGGGAATTCCTGACTCGAGGACGGTCGCGCTGCTTTGCGTGGCGCTGTCGCAGGGCTGCTACACCACCTACTCGACGGTCGTCGACGCGGGGGACGGCGGCTCGGTGCGCCTCGACGTGCCCGTGCCTCCCACCGATCGCCCCGTGACCGACGCGCCGACCCCGGATCGTCCGGTCGCCGACGCGGGGGCTCCCCGGGTGGTGGCGCGGGCGATGGTCGGGACGCGCGGCGGTGTGCTCTCGGGCGGCGGCGTGTCGCTGGGCATCCCCGCGGGGGCGCTCGCGGCGATGACCGAGCTCACCGTGACCGTCGACGCCGCGGCGAGCACCGGCCGCGCAATGCCCCTGAGCCCCGTGCTGCGCTTCGGCCCGGCGGGCGTCCGCTTCGCCGAGCCCGTGCTGATCAACGTGGAGATCGCCGCGGGGGTGGTGGGTCGGCTCTTCTGGACCCGCGAGGGCGACGAGACGACCTTCGAGCCCGTGGGCTACGCCGAGAACGGGCGGGCGCGCGCGTGGATCCGTCACTTCAGCGCGGGCTACGTGGCCGGCGACGGTTGCCAGACGACCACCCCCGTGGGGCAGTGCGCGTGTCGTGGCATCGACCGCGGCGACGCGCTCTGCGTCAACTCACCGCCCGAGAACTGCGACGCCGCCGCGGGGTGGATCGGGTCCGCGGGCGGGATGTGCTCGGGCTACGGGCTGCGGGATGAGTTCATCACCCAGTGCGGCTGCACCGGGCCCATGGGGCAGTCGCTCTGCAGCACGCCCCACGAGCTCCCCTCGCAGCGCTGCATCGATGGGACGCGAACGTTCTCGGGCGCGAACGGCGGATCCTGCTTCGGGTACTTCATCGCCCCCGACCCCAATGGCAACCCGGGCAGCCGCGGCACCAGCGGCACGCTCTCGGGGTGCACGCAGGTGCCCCGCGGCACCGTGTGGACGCTCGTGCAGGGGCGCCTCGCCGACTGCACGCCGCGCATGAACAACTACCCCGACTGGTCGCCCCCCGCGGGCGTCTCGCCCATGAGCCCGCTGCAGGCGCCGCCCATGGGAGAGCCCTTCATGTGCGAGTGATCCCGCGCGGGCGCGCGGTGTAGGCTCGACGGCCGATGGCTCCCCCGACGCTCTACATCGGCAACAAGAACTACTCCTCGTGGTCGCTCCGACCGTGGCTGGCGCTGCGCATGGCGGGCATCACGTTCGACGAGGCGCTCATCCCCCTCGGGGGCGAAGGGTACGGCCACGGGCGCATCCCCGCGGTGCGCGCGGTGTCACCGTCGGGGCGAGTGCCCGCGCTGCGCCTCGGGGAGCTCACGCTGTGGGACTCCCTCGCGATCTGTGAGTGGGCGGCCGAGCAGCGGCCTGAGGCGGGGCTCTGGCCCTCCGACCCCAACACCCGCGCGCTCTGCCGGTCGGTCGTCTGCGAGATGCACGCGGGCTTCGCCTCGCTGCGCGCCGAGGCCGGGATGAACCTGCGACGGCGCACCGGTCCCCGCGCGTGGAGCGAGGCGACGCGCGACGACCTCGCCCGCCTGTCGGCGCTGTGGAACGACCTGCGCGGCGCGCACGGCCACGAGGGCGATCACCTCTTCGGCCGGCGCACCCTCGCCGACGCGTTCTTCACGCCCGTCGCGACACGTGTGCGCACCTACGGGATCGCGCTCGACGAGGTCTCGGCGCGCTACGTCGACACGCTCCTCGCCGACGCAGACTTTCGCGCCTGGGAGGCCGACGCGCTGCGCGAGCCTTGGCACATCCCGTCGACCGACGCCCTCTGAGCTGGCGCCCGGCGCCCGCTGGCACCCCGGTTACGCACCGACACCTTTCCGCCGCGCACTTGACAGATTCCGACGAACGCGGAGTGATTCCCCGGGCCATGAAGATGTTCGACCGGTTTCCCCTGCGCTACGTGGTGCCCAACGCCGTGACCTGCACGAGCGTGGTGTTCGGCCTGGCGTCGATCCGGCAGTCGTTCATCGCCACCGAGGCGGCGCACTTCCAGAGCGCGGCCTGGTTCATTCTCTACGCCGTGCTGCTCGACAAGCTCGACGGCGCCGTGGCCCGCAAGCTCCGCGCGTCGAGCGAGTTCGGCGTGCAGCTCGACTCGTTCAGCGATTTCGTGACCTTCGGCCTCGCCCCCGCGGCGCTGATCACCTCCATGGTGCCCTGGGCGATGCCGAACCCCTGGGCCCACGGCCCGCACCAGACCCTCCTGCTCGGCCTCGGCGCGCTCTACGCCATCGCCGCCGCGCTGCGCCTCGCGAAGTTCAACATCACCACGGCGACCAACGACCCGCGCTTCTTTCGCGGCCTGCCCTCGACCAGCTCGGGGGGCCTGCTGGCCTCGGCGTTCCTGGCCCACCAGGAGCTCGGCCTGGCGGGTGACCTCACGCCCGTGCTCGCGGTGTTCATGGCCGTCAACGCCGTGTTGATGGTGTCGAACCTCCCGCAGCCGAAGCTCGCGCTCTCGAAGAGCCGCCCCGTGATGGCGTTTCAGCTCGCCGTGATGCTGAGCGTGTTCGTGCTGATCCCGCTGCACCGCTTCCCGACCTACCTCATCGCGGTGGCGGCGACGTACACCGTGGGCGGGTTCATCTACGGCCTCGTGGTGGCCCGCGACGGGGCCGACGACGACGACGACGCCGACGAGGACGAGCTCGCGCACAGCCACAGCGCGCACTGAGCGGGTCGTCAGCCCCCCGCGGTGAGCAGGGCGCGGACGTCGTCGGGCACGGGCAGGGGGGTGAGGGTGGAGAGCTTCGCGGTGACCACCACCTGACGCACGCGGGCGCACTCGGTGCCGTCGGCGTCGCGGCGGAGCGTGTGCACGAACACCACGCTGGTGTTGCCCACCTTCTCCACCACGGTCTCGATGCGGGCGGTGTCGCCGTAGCGCAGCGGCGCGCGATAATCGACCTCGATGCGCACGCTGGGCACCCCGACGTCG
>JBILLI010000563.1:0-5128 GCA_044376155.1 Polyangiales bacterium | reverse complement strand
CCGCCCCGCGGCGCGGGTGCGCTGCATGTCGAGGGGCACGCTGGGGTGGTCCTCGAAGCCCTGCTCGCCGCGGGAGGCGGCCTCGTGCACGCCGTTGAACTTCGTGAAGAGCTCGACCAGCCGCGGGCGCACGCGAAAGGGCGGCAGCCACGCGCCGGTGAAGGCCGTGAGGGTGTCTTCGGCCGTCGCCCCTGCGCGGATGAGCGAGAACACGTCCCCCGCGCGGTAGATGGTGGGAAGGGCTTCTTTCTGCGGCGCGCGCATGACGCGCGACGAGAACATGTAGGGCGAGATCGAGAGCAGCACCATGCGCGGGGGGCGCGGGCGCGCGAGCGCGCGGCGAACCCACGCGAGGTGGGTCACGGGGCCCGCGCCGGGGAGCGCGCCGTTCCACACGCGCACCGTGACGCCCGCCTCGTCGCGCAGGACCTTCTCGGTCACCGTGGGGTTGAACGCGCAGCCCATGCGCGAGTCGCCCAGCGCGAGGATGTCGGCGCCGCGCGGGTCGTCGGAGTAGATCCGCGGGCGGGTGACGTACCAGCTCTCCTCTTGCAGGCCGCGCGTGGGCATCCCCATCGACTGCGTCGCCGCGAGGAGACCGATGGCCGCCGCGAGGGTGCCCAGCGAGACCAGCGCGCCGCGGCGCTCGGCGTCAGAACTGGAAGTAGATGAAGGATCCACGGCTCTCCGCGAAGAGGAAGCACACGACCACGATGGCCGCCCAGTAGAGCCCCCGGGCGATGGGGGGCATGGACCGATGCAGCGCCTCGCCCACGCGGTTCGCCGCGAGCACGTGCGCGATCACCAGCACCCCGAGGCTGTTCGACGCGCTGATCCACGGCGCGCCCGGCAACGGCGCGAAGACCGCAGGCCAGCGCGCGCACGCGCGGAGCACCTCCCACGAGCGCGCGAAGGTCGGCGCGCGAAACGGCACCCACGCGAGGGTCACGAGCGCGAAGGTGGTGACCAGCGAGAGGGCCTTCCAGGGGAGCGACGTGCGCAGGCGGGTGAGTCCCGCGACGCCCGAGGTGCGTGCCATCCAGAGCTTGTGCAGCGCGAGCAGCGCGCCGTGGAGGGCGCCCCAGGCCACGAAGTTCCAGCTCGCGCCGTGCCAGAGTCCGCCGAGGAGCATGGTGAGAAAGAGGTTGCGGTACTGCGCGAGGGTGCCCTGTCGGTTGCCGCCGAGGGAGATGTAGAGGTAGTCCCGCAGCCAGCGGGAGAGGGTCATGTGCCAGCGCCGCCAGAACTCGGTGATGGACGTGGAGAGGTACGGCCAGTCGAAGTTGTCGGGCAGCGGCAGCCCGAGGGTCATCGACGCGCCCCGGGCGATGTCGGTGTAGCCCGAGAAGTCGCAGTAGATCTGTCCCGAGTAGGCGATCACCCCGAGCCACACGGCGTGGGGCGGGAGCGATGCCGGGTTCGCGAAGACCGCGTCCGCGGCGGGCGCGAGGTTGTCGGCGAGCACGGTCTTCTTGAAGTACCCGAGGAGCATCACGTTCATGCCCTCGGAGAACTGCCGCCCGTCGAAGCGCGGCAGCTCGCGCAGCGAGGGGAGCAGCTCCGACGCGCGCACGATGGGCCCCGCGATGAGGTGGGGGTAGTACGCGACGTAGAGCGCGAAGCGCCACAGCGAGCGCTCGGCGACGTCGCCGCGGTACACGTCGACGAGGTACGAGATCAGCTCGAAGGTGAAGAACGAGATCGCCAACGGCAGCTCGGGGCGCGGCGCGGGCAGACGCACGTGGAGCCCGAGCAATCCCACCAACGCCTGCGCCTGCGCGGAGAGGAACGCGGCGTACTTGTAGTACCCGAGCACCGCGAGCAGCGCGACGATGCCCACGGTGAGCAGCGCGCGACGGGGGGACCGCGCGAGGGCGAGGCCCAGCGCCCACGCGGCCACCGTGGCGCCGCCGATGAGCACGGCGTACCAGGGCCCCGCGGAGAGGTAGAACACGTAGCTGCTCACCAGCAGCAGCGGACCCACCAGCGGCTTCGGCAGCGCCCACCGGAGCGCCACCACCGCGAGGTGGAAGTACATGAACACCAGGCTGGTGAAGAGCATCGCGAAGGGCGCTGGAGATCAGACGAAGGCGTCGGGCGGAGGCGGCGCGCCGTATCGCACCATGGGCATTCCCGGGTTCGGCCGCGGCGGGCGCGGGCGCACGGGACGACCCGCGTCGGCCACGGCGGGCGGACCCGCATCGGGCGCGGCAGGGGTGCCCGCGTCGACGGCCGGGGGCGCACCCGCGTCGGGCTCCATCATCGGGGCCGGGGCGCCGTAGATCGCCGCGACGGTGCCGGGCTCGGTGGGCGCAGGCGCGGGCGCAGGCGCGGGCTGCACCTGGGTGTTGTCCGCCGGCGCGGGGGCGCGCGTGGTCGAGCACGCAGCGACGCTGGTGGCGAACGCGAAGAGGGCGGCCCGGGTGAGCCGCGCGCCGCCGGCGTCGGGTGTCACGGGGAGCGAGGTCGCGTCGAGCGTTGCGCTGCAGAAGGGGCAGTGCGGGGCGTCGGTGCGAACGTGGCGATGACAACCGGGGCAGGGGCTCAGCGGTGCGTGGGACATGTGGGCGCTCCTCTCGTGCGCGGCGATGCAACGTGAGCGCGGCGGTGGCGTCAAGTCCCGCGGGCTCACCCCGGGCGCAGGAGGATCTTCCCCACGACCTTGCCCGTGCGCGACCTCGCGTGGGCGCGCTCGGCGTCGCTGAGGGGCATGACCTCGTCGATGAGGGTGACGATCTCCTTGCGCTGCAACGCGTTGACGAGGGGCACGAGGCCCGCGCGGGTGGGCCGACCGAGCACCGCGCGCACCCGGGGGCGCAGCAGCAGGGAGGGATAGTCCGAGGGCGTCACCACCACGAGGGCGACGACGCCGCGGGGGGTGAGCAGTGGCAGGGTGCCGCGCAGGGGGTACGCGTCTGCGCCCACGGTGTTGACGATGACGTCGAAGGGGCCGTGTGTGCGGGCCTGCGCGAGGGCGTCGCCGCGGGTGTAGTCCACGGCGGTGGCGCCGAGGCGCTCGACGAGGGCGACGTTGCGCGCGGAGCACACGCCCGCGACGGCCGCGCCGAGGGAGCGCGCGAGCTGGATCGCCATGAGCCCGACCCCCCCCGACGCGCCCAGGACGAGCACGCGCTGACCCGCGCCCGCGGTGAGCCCGCCGAGCTCGGTGAGCGCGCGCCACGCGGTGACCCCGGGCACCGGGAGACAGGCCGCGTCGTCGAAGGAGACGTCCGGGGGCAGGGTCGCGAACTGGTCTTCGCGCACCACGACCTCGTCGGCGTAGCTCCCGCGCTGCGCCCGGGAAAAATCGGTGCCGCCCACCACGCGATCCCCCACGCGGGTGTCGGTGATGCGCGCGCCCACGGCGGTGACCTCGCCCGAGAAATCAATCCCCACCACGAGCGGACCCGAGGGACCCAGCACCCGCTGCGCGAGGCCCAGCGGGCTGCCGAGCCCGCGCATCTTCCAGTCGACCGGGTTCACCCCGATGGCGCGCACGGCCACGCGCACCTCATCGTCGCGCAGCGGCCGCGCCGCGAGCTCCACGAGGCGCAGCGGCTCTGTCTCACCGTTGGAGGTCGCGGCGATCACGCGCGGGTCATCCTGCGGTGTTCGACCATGAGGCAGCGGTCCTGCACCACGTCGATGCCGGCGCGGGTGAGGGCGCGCGCGAAGTCGTCGTCGCGGATGCCGCTCTGCAGCCACACCGCGGGCGGTCGCAGCGCGAGGAGCGCGTCGAGGTGCGCGGGGAGGTCCTCGGCGCGGCGAAAGACGTTCACGAGGTCGACTGTGCCCGAGATCTCTCCGAGGGAGCGCACCACCGGCGCGCCGAGGATCTCGCGCACCTCGGGTTCGTGCACGGGCACCGGCACGACCGCCACCCCTGAGGCCGCGAGGGCGGCGGGCACGTAGTGCGCGGGTCGATCTCCGAAGCGCTCCGACCGTATGCCCAACACTGCGATCCGACGCAGGCCACGCAGCAGGGGGCCGAGTTCGTCGTCGTCGTCGAGGATGCGTCCTTCCGGGTTCACCCGCCCACTCTACCCCGGCGTCGTCGTTGACCGCGCGCGGGGAGACGCACGGACCCGGGCGAGACGCCTCCGCAGGGTCATGGCGCACGGAGAGCACGCCATGTACGAAGGTCACATGGGTGAGTCCAAGGGTGTGTCTTCGGGGCGCTGGTTGCGTCGCATCGCGAAGGTCGTCGGGGCGCTGTTGGCCGCGCTGCTGGTGCTCGCGGTGGCGGTGTTCGCGCTGTCGTAGCGGCGCATTCGTCAGCGCTTCGAGGTCGCGGGGGAGGCGCTGGAGATCCCCACCGGGGCCGACGTGGTGAGGCGCGGCGAGCGCCTCGCGCGCTCCCGGGGATGCATGGACTGCCACGCTGCCAACGGCGCGGGACAGGTCTTTCTGCGCGCGATGCCCGTGATGGACCTGCACCCCTCGAACCTGACGCCCGGCGGCGCGACGTCGCGCTGGGAGGGGCGCGACTGGACCCGCGCGGTGCGCCACTGCGTGCGCCCTGATGGCAGCGGGATCCCCTTCATGCCCTGCGAGGACTACCGCTACCTCGACGACCGTGACCTCGGTGACATCGTGGCCTTTCTGCGCGCTCTGCCGGCGAGCACGAACAACCCCGGGCCTTCGCGCATCGGCCCCGTCGGGCGGGTGCTCTTCCTCAAGGGCGACCTCCCGTACCTCGTGGCGGAGCGCATCGATCACGCCGCCGTGGTGCCGCCCGCGCCGCCCGCGGGGCCCACGGTGGCCTACGGGCGATACCTCGCCGCGGGGTGCACGGGCTGTCACGGCGCGCACTTCTCGGGCGGACCCATCCCGGGCACGCCCCCCGAGTGGCCGCCCGCGGCGAACATCACCCCGGACCCTGCGACGGGCATCGCGGCGATGACCGAGGCGCAGTTCGTCGCCGCGGTGACCCGCGGTCAGACCCGCGATGGGCGCACGATCAACCCGACCTTCATGCCGTGGCGGCAGTTCGCGCTGCTGACCCCCGACGAGGTCGCGGCGCTCTGGCGGTACCTCCGCGAGGTGCCGCCGCGGCGCGCGGGACGGCGCTGAGGGGAGGGACCATGACGAAGAAGACCGAGCCGGGCGCGACGGGTTACCTCATCCC
>JBILLI010000069.1:0-17658 GCA_044376155.1 Polyangiales bacterium | reverse complement strand
TCTCGATCGACGACCTCCTCGCGGAGCGTTACCGCGGCATTCGTCCGGCGCCGGGCTACCCCGCGTGCCCGGACCACACCGAGAAGGCCACGCTCTGGTCGCTGCTCGACGTGGAGCGCGCCGCGGGCATTCGCCTCACCGAGAGCTTCGCGATGTGGCCCGGCGCGAGCGTCAGCGGCTTCTACTTCGCCCACCCCGAGGCGCGGTATTTCACCCTCGGCAAGATCGGCCGTGACCAGGTGCACGACTACGCGCAGCGCAAGGGGATGACGGTCACCGAGGTGGAGCGCTGGCTCGCGCCGAACCTCGGCTACGACCCCGCGCGCTGAACCGTCGCGCTACAGTCCGCGTCGATGGTCACCGTCGACACGGGTCTGCAGCACTGCCCCCGATGCGCCCTGGACGTCGCGCGGACCACCTGCCGCCCGACGAAGGTGGGCGTCGAGACCCTGCTGCTCTGCGGCGCGTGCGGCGGGGTCACCCGCGCGGTGACCGTCACCGAGCGGGAGCCGTTGATGACGGTCTACCTCCGGTCGTGGCGCTACGTCGCGACCTTCGACGGCTGGATCGCCCTCGTCGCGCTCTCCCTCGGCGGATGGATCCTGTCGTTCATCCCGCTCGTCGGGGGGATGGCGTCGGCGGGGGTGAAGCTGGCGTATTTCTTCTCGGTGATCCGCGCGACCTCCCGGGGTAGCGATGACCTCCCGCACGCGGCGGATTTCATCGACTGGTCCGATGTGATCCGCCCCACGGTGCGGAGCCTTCTCGCGTGCGGGGTGGCCTTCGCGCCCCTGATGGCCGCGCTGGCGGGCGCGGCCGACGCCAGGGCCATGGCCCCGTTGGTGGCGCTCGCGGCGCTGTGGGGCGTGGCGTACCTGCCAGGCGCGATGATCGCGGCGTCGTTGCACGAGGGCTACCTCGGCGGCGCGAACCCCTTCCCGGTGATCGAGCTCATGCGCCGCATCCCGCGGGACTACGCGCTCACGACGGCGGTGCTCCTCGCCCTCGCGCTCGCGTCGCTGCTGTGCACGATGTTCTTCGCGATGGTTCGCATCCCGGTGCCCGTGGTGAGCACCGTGGTGAACCTCCTCCTTGGCGCGGTCGCGCTGGCCGGGCCGCTCGCGATGGCGCGGATCCTCGGCCTCCTCCTGCGCGAGCGCGCCGACGAGCTTTCACTGGACGAGTGACCGCGCGCGGCTTCGTGGCATCCTTCGCGTCATGCGACGGACCTCCTGCGCGCTCGCGCTGCTCCTCCTGGGCTGCTCCGAGGGCCCGACCACGCCGCCGGTCACCGGCGCCTGCATGAACGCCGACCTGATCTCGCTGCCCGCGTGCGAGACCGGGGTCGATCGCTTCAGCGACGAGGCCTGCACGGTGCTCGACGACGCCCTCACGCGGAGCCTCGTCACCGACACCGCCCGCGCCCCTGCGGTCACCGCGCCCACGCAGGACCAGGCGCTCCCGGGCGCGACGCCCTTCACCTTCACGTGGTCGGCGCCTACCGCGCGGCGCGCGCTGCCGCCCCGGCGCCCGATGACCTGGCGCGACGAGCTCACCCGCTGGACCACGCTGATCCCCGAGGCGCAGGCGCACTGCGTGCCGTTCAGCGGTCGGGCCTACGAGCTGCGCTTCGTGATCAACGGGATGGTGGTGCTCCGTCGGCAGCAGTCGCTGAGCACGTACACCCCTGACGCCGCGCGGTGGAACTACCTCCGCACCACGGCCGCGGGGCGCCCCATCGAGCTGCGCATCGCGACGGCGCGCATGAGCAGCAACCAGGTGGGCAGCGGTCCCTTCATCGCCGCCGAGGGGCGACGCTTCACCATCACGCCGTGACGTCGGTGTCGGCGAGCCAGCGCAGCAGCCGCGCGCTGACCTCGTCGGGTCGCTCGATCTGCACGAAGTGTCCGCAGCGCGGGACGCGCTCGACGCGCAGGGACCGCGCGAAGGCGAGGTGCGGGGAGATGAGCTCGGTGCCGAGCGCGGGGTCTTCTTCGGCCCAGAGCAACAGCCCGGGCGCGTCGATCGGTCGCGGCGGCGCGATCGGTCTCAGCGCTCCGCGGAGCGCGGCGCGGTAGTACGCCAGCATCGGGGTGACATCGTCGGGGCCGCGGATCGAGTCGCGGTACGGCTGGATCAGCGCGTTGGTGAAGCGCGTGCGGTCGAAGGCGCCTCCGCGAAAGATTTTGGGGATCGCCGCGGCGTGATCGCGCGAGAGCTGGCGCTCGGGGAGCCCGGGGAGGCCGAAGAAGAGGATGTACCAGCTCCGCGCGAACTGCCGTCGCGAGCCGAAGAGGCCGACGGTGCGCAGCACCCAGGGGTGGGGGCAGTTGAGCACCGCGAAGCGCTGCACGCGCGTGGGGTAACGCTCGGCGATGCACCAGGTGAGGGCGCCGCCCCAGTCGTGGCCGACCACCGTGGCGCGGGTCTCGCCGAGCGCGTCGATGAGGCCGGCGATGTCGGCGCAGAGGGTGTCGACGTCGTAGCCCGCGGCGGGGCGGTCGGAGTCGCCGTAGCCCCGGAGGTCGGGCGCGACGGCCCGATAGCCCGCGGCGGCCAGCGCGCGGAGCTGCGGCTCCCACGAGAACCAGCGCTCGGGGAAGCCGTGCAGGAGCACCACCAGGGGGCCTTCGCCCGCAAGGTGGCAGCGCAGGCGAATCCCGTTCGTGGACACATCGCGCGCTTCGATCATGGCGCGAGGCACGGTACAACAGTCCGCGATGCGCGACGCTCCTTCTCGGGTGGTGCGGTGGGTCACCGCCGTGGCCGCGGGCTCGTTGATGTGCACGCTCTGCGACCAGGTGCACGTCCGCACCCACGTGCTGCTCTACCGCGTGCCCGCGCTGGCGGGGCAGGCCGGGTGGGTGCCGCTGGTGTTCGTCCTGGCCGCGTTCTCGGGGCTGGCGCTCTGGTCGGTGCTCGCGCGCCTCGACCCCGCGGTGAAGCGCGACCTCGCGACCGGCCCGAAGGACCGCTGGGGCACCCGCGAGGCGCTCTACGCCGTCGGCTGGATGACCTTGATCTACGGCAGCAGCGGCTTCGTGCAGGCGGTGCCCCGCGCGGCCTTTGCGGCGTACGTCGCGCTGTTCATGCTGCGCGCGTGGTCGCTGCGGGCGCCCGGGGTGGTGACCCACGCGCTGGTCTTCGCCGCGGGCGGCACGGCCTTCGAGGCCGCGTTGTCGTCGACGGGCGCGTTCTGGTACACGCAGCCCGAGGTGTTCGGGGTGCCGGTGTGGCTGCCGGGTCTCTACCTTCACGGGGCGTTCGTCGCCCGCGCCGTGATGCGCCGCTGGCTCGTGGGGTGACGGAGGAGCAACGGCACATGGCGACGATCGATCTCAAGGACAAGGTGGCGGTGATCACCGGCGCGAGCCGCGGCATCGGCGAGGCCATCGCGCGCACCTTCGTGGCGCACGGCGCGAAGGTGGTGCTGGCGTCGCGCAAGCTCGACGGGGTCAAGGCAGTGGCCGACATGCTGGGCGAGAGCGCGCACGCGGTGGCGGCGCACACCGGTCACGAGTCGGCCTGCGTGTCGCTCATCGAGGCCGCGGTGGCGCACTTCGGTCAGGTCGACGTGCTGGTGAACAACGCCGCCACGAACCCCTATTTCGGTCCGATGATCGACACCGACCACGGGGCCTGGAACAAGACCTTCGAGGTGAACCTCGCGGGGTACTTCTGGCTCTCCCGCGAGGTCGCGCGGCACCTGCAGGCGCGCCACGCGGGGGGGAGCATCGTGAACGTGGCCTCGGTGGCGGGCCTCGAGGCGGCGCCCTTTCAAGGGGTCTACGGCGCGACGAAGGCCGCGGTGATCTCGATGACGAAGACCCTGGCCTTCGAGCTCGGGGGCTCGGCGATTCGGGTGAACGCGATCGCGCCGGGGCTCATCGAGACGCGGCTCGCGTCGGCCATCGTGCAGAACGACGCGCTGGTCGCGGAGGTGCTGCGCAAGACGCCGCTGGGGCGCTACGGGCAGCCCGACGAGATCGCGGGCGCGGCGCTCTTCCTCGCGAGCGAGGCGGCGTCGTTCATGACGGGGCAGACGATGGTGGTCGACGGCGGCATGACCATCTGTTGAGCCACGCCGCCGCGCCGGGGGATCACTCGGCGCGGTTGTGCACCAGCACGCGCGGGCCGTCGTCGAAGCGGACCTCGATCTTGTTGTCGGCGAGCTCGGCGAGGACGATGCCGTTGCCGAAGACCTTGTGCACCAGCCACTGGTCCCGCATGAAGCGCTCGGTCATGCGGTACGAGAGCACCCGGGCGCCCGGGGGCGGGACCACGGCGACGTGCTCCTCGGCGCGTGACTTTCGCGGCTTCGCGGCGGCGCTCGACGAGGCCGCGCTGCTCGCGGGGCTCTTCTGCGCGCGCTGGACCGCGGCGACCGCGCCCGTCTTCGGCGCGCGGTAGTTGTGGGTGGAGTAACACGTGCGACACTCGACCCGGGCGGGCTTGCCATCGGCGATGGCAATGATCCGGTGCGTGAGGTCGAGTTTGCACTTGGTGCACCAGGCGTCGATCTCCTGGCCGGCTCGGAGCAGTGACATCGGGGTCCTCGGGGCGCGGCGTGGAGTGGAGCCGCGCGGACGCGACGTGCTAGCAGCGAAAGCCCATGAGCGACAAGACCCAACGCGGTGTGCGGCTCCTTCGACTGATTTCGGTGATGGACCGTCTGCTCGCTGACGGCGGCTGCCCCTGGGACCGGGAGCAGACCCTGCACTCCCTGAAGCGCTTCGCGGTGGAGGAGGCGCACGAAGTGGGCGAGGCCATCGACGGGCTCGGCGAGGCCGGTCACCGCGACGTGCGGTCCGCGCCGGTGCCACGCCCCGACGAGGCGGCCGTTGCTCACCACCGCGAGGAGCTCGGGGACCTGCTCTTTCAGGTGGTGTTCCAGAGCGGGCTGACCGAGCGCTTCGGGTGGTTCACCGTGGACGACGTGGTCGACGGCATCGCCGACAAGCTTGAGCGCCGCCACCCCCATGTGTTCGGCGATGCCGCCGCGGGGACGGCGACGGAGGTGGTGGCCAACTGGGAGCGCATCAAGCTCGCCGAGAAGAAGGGGCGGGGCGCCCTGGACGGGGTCCCGCGCTCCTTGCCCGCGCTGTTGTATGCGCTGCGCGTGGGCGAGAAGGCCGCGCGGGTGGGCTTCGACTGGCCCGACGCGCGCGGTCCGCGGGAGAAGATCACCGAGGAGCTCGCGGAGCTCGACGCAGCGTGCGCGGGGGGAGATCCCGCGGAGATCCGCGCGGAGCTGGGCGACGTGTTGTTCTCGGTGGTGAACCTCGCGCGCAAGCTCGGGGTTGATCCCGAGGACGCCCTCGCGCAGACCAACGCGCGATTCGCGACGCGGTTTCGCGGGGTCGAGGCCCGCGCGAAGGCCGACGGACGCGCGTTGAGCGACCACACCCTCGCGGAGCTCGACGCCTACTGGGACGCCGCGAAGCGCGAGGGGTGATGCGCGGCAGCTCGCACGTGCGCTGCGCCGCCCGGTGATGGGATCCTCTCGGAGACCCACGTGAACCCACGCTCGGACCACACCCTCGTCGACCGCGACGGCGTCGCGCGCAACGCCCGCGCGCTCACGATCCATCAGCCGTGGGCCTCGCTCATCGCGGAGGGGATCAAGCGCCTCGAGAACCGCACGTGGACCCCTGCGCCGGAGGACATCGCGCTCGGTGAGTACGTGCTCCTGCACGCGGGCAAGACCTTCGACCTCGATGCGTGGGAGGACGCGATCGATGTGGCCGAGCACCAGGACGTGTCGGTCCCGTGGCTCGCGGAGATGCGCAAGCCGCTCGCGACCGTGCGGAGCATCGCCAACCGCACGCTGCGGGCCACTGCCGTACGCGCTGCGGAAGTGCGGGCCAGGGAGCTCGTGCCGTTCTCGGCCATCGTGGGTGTCGCGCGCTTCATCGGGGTGCTTGAGCACGGCGACATCGCCGCGGCGGGACGCTGGTACGTCGGTCCGTTCGGGTGGGCGTTCGACGAGGCGACGGTGATCGAGCCGGTGCCCGTGAATGGCGCGCAGGGGCTCTTTCGCGTCGAGCCTCCGGTGTTCTCTCTTGTGCGGGCGCGCTGGCACGAGGCGGCGCTGGGCTGAACGCACCGCGTCGCTGGCGGGCGGTGCCGGGCGTTCTGCGACGCGCGGCGTCCATCGTTGCGCTGCCGCTTCGACGCAAATCCCTGGGGGGTGGTGGTGAGCGGGCTGCTACGGAGTTGGCGCCCCCGCGGTCGACGGCGGCGTCTCGTGCTCCTCGCGCTACGCGTCGATGGCCTCCTGGGGAACGTCGCGGGGGTAACACCACGGAGACTCACCCCCCGCCCGGGACCAGGCGCTGCGCCCTCCGCACGAGCGTCCGATCGAGTCGGTGAAGTAGGCGCACGGGCAGTTGCCGTCGTAGGCATCGATCGACGCGCGCACGAGCAGGCGTCGAATCTCGGCGTCCGTGTGTCGCGGCGGGTTCAGCGCGAGCGCGCGCAGCGAGACCCAGCCCAGGGTCTGCTCCTCGACGAGGCGCACCATCGCCCACGTGCCCGGCTGCTCGAGCACCGCGACGGCGACGCCGCGGGCGAGCTGTGCCGCGCGTCGGCCGTTGACGTTCGGGGTGAGTCGCAACGCGGTGGGGGACGCGACGTAGCGCCGGTCGACGAACCCGCACGGGACCATCTGCGACGACGCGGGTGGCGCCCACGCCATGCCCCCGAGGGCGAGCCCGAGCGCGAGCAACAGCGCACGACCGCGCATTGCGATGTGACCCAGCGGGTGCTCGATCGCCGCAGCCCAGGCAACGAGGTTCACGCGCCGATGTTCGGTCGCCACCGCGCCAGCGTCCGCAGACATCGTAGGGTTTGCTAGAACCCCTGTGTTTTCAGGGAGATACGTTGCGTCCCCAGAGGGATTCGAACCCTCGTTAGCGACGTGAAAAGCCGCGGTCCTGGGCCTCTAGACGATGGGGACGACAGAGGATCTCTGCCCTTGGACGCGGCGGAACCTACGCAAAGAATCCCCGCGATGCAACCGTTGACCGCGCCGCCCGGTCATGTTCCCTCCGCGCGATGGATCCTCGACCCCGCCACGCGCGCCCCGTCAAGCCCCCCCTGCGCGTGCAGACCACCACGCTCTGGGAGTACCCCTCACAGCACTACGGCGAGGGGCTCCAGGGTGACCCCAAGTACGTCGGCGCTACGCCCAGCTACGTGATCTGGAACGTGCTCCAGCGCTACACCCGCGAAGGCGACCTCGTCGTCGACCCCTTCTGCGGCAGCGGGACCACCCTCGACGTCGCCCGCGACCTCCAGCGCCGCGCGCGCGGCTTCGACCTCAAGCCGTACCGCCCCGACATCGAGCGCGCCGACGCCCGCAAGCTCCCCGTCGAGCGCGACTCCGTCGACCTGGTCTTCATGGATCCGCCCTACGGCGACCACATCGACTACTCCGACGACCCGAAGTGCATCGGCAAGATCTCGGCCTACGAGCCCGCGTTCTACCAGGCGATGCGCGGCGCCCTCGAGGAGGCCACCCGGGTGCTCCGCCCCGGCGGCGTGCTCGCGGTCTACGTCTGCGACTACTTCGAGCGCAAGAAGGGCCTCGCGCCCGTGGGCTTCGGGCTCTTCTCGATCCTCACGATGTCGCTGGAGCCCATCGACATCGTCGCGGTCGTTCGCCACAACAAGGACCTCCAGAAGGGCAACCACCACCAGGCCGCCGCCCGCGACAATTTCTTTCTCCGCGGGTTCAACTACCTCCTCCTCGCCCGCAAGCCCGAGGCGCCCGCGCCGCGGCAGCGACGTCGGTAGCGCCCCCCGGCTATCGCCCGCGCCGGGTCGGAGTTACTTCTCGTTCATGGGTGCTTCGCTCGCTCGCCTCGTGTTCGTCGCGTTGATCACCGCCGCGTGTGCCACGGCCGACGGCGATGACCCCTTCGGCGCGCCGGTCGATGACCTCGGCCAAGGCAAGGACGCCGCGCTCGCCGGCGACGACGCGACCCGCGACGCGTCCTCGGGGTGCACCCGCGACGACGACTGCGCGGGCTCCCTCGTCGGCCCGGTCTGCGACACCGCCTCGGGGCGGTGCGGCGCCTGCTCGACCGCCAACGACCGCTGCGCACCGGGCTTCTCGTGCGACGCCGACAGCCTCACCTGCGCGCGCGCCTGCAGCGGCGACGAAGACTGCACCGCCCCCACCCGCTGCGACCTCGCCTCCCGACGCTGCGTCGGCTGCGCCAAGGACAACGACTGCGCCCTCGGCACCCTCTGCCGCGCGGGCGCGTGTGTGCCCGGGTGCTCCGAGGGCCGCGGCTGCGGGGTGGGTCTCACGTGCTGCGGCGGGCTCTGCGTCGATCCCCAGTTCGACCGCGCGAACTGCGGCGGCTGCGGGCGTGACTGCGCCACCCGCTCCGCGTGCTGCGCGGGCGCGTGCGTCGACACGGCCGACGACGTCACCCACTGCGGACGCTGCGGCGCGGCCTGCACCACCGCCAACGGCAGCAGCGCCTGCCGCGCCGGGGCCTGCGCCGTCGCCTCGTGCGCGCCGGGCTACGCCGACTGTGACAACGACCCCGCGACGGGGTGTGAGTCCGAGCTCGCGTCGAACAACCAGCACTGCGGCGGCTGCGGCATGGCCTGCGCCGCGGGCGCCAACGCCGTCGGTCGCTGCGAGGGCGGGGCCTGTCGCGTGGCGTGCAGCGCGGGCTTCGGCGACTGCGACAACAACCCTGGCAACGGGTGCGAGGTCGAGCTCGCGTCCAGCGCCGCGCACTGCGGCGCGTGCGGCGCGGCGTGCCCGGTGCGGGCCGAAGCCTCCGCGACCTGTGTGATGGGCCAGTGCGCCTCGACCTGCAACGCGGGGCGGGGCGACTGCGACGGGGACGTCACCAACGGCTGCGAGTCGTCGCTCGGGTCAGACCCGAACCACTGCGGCGCGTGCGGCGCGGTCTGCCGCCTGCCCAACGCCACCCCCGCCTGTGCGGCCGCGGTCTGCGGCGTCGCCGCGTGCACGCCGGGCTTCGCCGACTGCGATGCCATGCCCACCAACGGCTGCGAGCAGGACGTCGCCGCCGACACCCAGAACTGCGGCGGGTGCGGTCGCCGCTGCGCCGCGGGCACGGCGTGTCAGGCGGGGTCGTGCGTCTCGATCTGCGCCTTGGGGACCACGTTCTGCGTCGACCGCTGCGTGCGCCTCAGCGACGACCCGAGCCACTGCGGCGCCTGCGGCAACGCGTGCATGGGGGCGCCCAACGCCGCGCCGAGCTGCGCCGGCGGGCGCTGCACCCTCGTGTGCGCGCCGAGCTTCGGCGACTGCGACAACAACCCGGGCAACGGCTGCGAGGCCGCCCTGCGCGACCGCGTGGACCACTGCGGGGGCTGCGGCATGGCCTGCGCCCGCCCCAACGCCACGCCCCGCTGCGCCGAGGGCGTGTGCCGGGTGGCGAGCTGCAACGCGGGCTTCGAGAGCTGCGACGGCGCCGAGGACAACGGCTGCGAGACCAACACCGCGAGCGACGCGCGCAACTGCGGCGCGTGCGGCCGCGCCTGCGCGCTGCCCAACGCCGGGGCCGCGTGCCGCAACGGCGGGTGCGAGCTCTCGGGGTGCAGCCCGGGGTACGCCAACTGCAACGGCGTCCCCTCGGACGGCTGCGAGGTCAACACCCTCACCGACAACTTCAACTGCGGCGCCTGCGGCGCGAGCTGCGCGCCGGGCACCGCCTGCTCGGGCGGCGCCTGCCGCAGCACCTGTGCGCCGGGCACGACCTTCTGCAGCGGCGCGTGCGTCGACGTGCAGAGCGATGCAAGCCACTGCGGCGCTTGCGGGCGCGCGTGCGGCGGCGGGCAGCGCTGCGTTGGCGCGACGTGCGTGACGCCGGGGCCCGCCAACGACCTCTGCGGGTCCGCCGTCACCGTGCCGATGTCGTCGCCCCAGTGGACCACCGCGGGCACCAACGTCGGCGCGGGCCGCGAGCTAACCCCCTCGTGCGGATTCAATGTCGGCACGGATGTATGGTTCCGCTTTACAATCCCGGGCCCCTCGCGCGAGCTGGTCTACGCCGACTCCTTCGGCAGCGCCTTCGACACGGTGATGTACTTCGCGTCGTCGTGCGGCGTGGCCCTGAGCGGCACCACCACCGCGGGCGACGCGCTCTGCAACGACGACTCGGGCAGCGCGGGCTGCACCGGCGGCCTTCAGTCTCAGGTCACCGCGCTGCTCGCGCCGGGCACCTACTTCCTCGTGCTCGCGGGCTACAACGGCCAGAGCGGCGCGTACAACCTCCGCTTTCAGCACCTCGCCGTGGGCAACGGCGCGGTCGGGCAGGTCGGTCCGGGGAGCACCTCGCTCGTCGGGAGCACCTCGGGCACGGGGCTGATCTCGGGCTGCACCGGCTCGGGCCCCGAGCAGAGCTGGTGGTGGCGCACGTGCCCGACCTCCGCGGCGGGGACGCTCACAGCCTCGACGTGCAGCGCGACGTGGGACACCGTGCTCTACCTCCGCAACGGCGACAACACCGGCGGCGGCTGCAACGACGACGCGTGCGGGCTGCAGTCGTCGATGTCAGGGGGCGTGAGCGCGGGCGCGGGCATTCACGTGCTCACCCTCGACGGCTTCGGCAACGCCGCAGGCGCCGCGACGGTGGCCGTCACCCGGCCGTGACGCTCAGCGGAACTCCGCGCCCACCGTGAGCAGCAGCGTGCGACCGTTCTGCGGCATGGCCGTGAGGCGGTCGCTGTACTCCCGCGACAGCGGCACGGCGTAGCGCCAGTCGAAGACGTTGTACGCGCCGACGGCGTAGCGCACGCCGTAGCGCTGCACGCGCCCCGACGCCACGAGGTCGAGGATCACCCCGGGGTCGGTCTGCGCCTGGCTGGGGTCCGCCGCGCGGTCGTTGCGGTCCCAGCGCGGGCCCTCGACGCTGAGGCGCGCCATGCCCGTGAGCACGTCGGGGATCAGCGGCGCCGCGGCGCGCACCGAGAAGAGATGCTCGGGCGCGTTGGGCACCTCGCGCAGCCGCGCGCTCGCCGCCACCGTCGCGCCCTGCTGGTACGACGACCGCTGGAACGAGTACGACGCTGAGAACATCCAGCCCCGGCGCCACTCCCGGCGGACCTCGGCCTCTCCGCCCACGGTCAAGATCGGGGCCTCGCTGTTCGCGTACTGCGACACGTCCTGCATCGCGCCCATGGGCCGCACGTCGCGCAGCGCGATGAGCTGGTTGATGTAGTTCACGTAGCCCGTGACCAGCGCGGTCCAGTGCGTGGCGAAGCGCTGCGAGACCTCGAGCTCGCCCGAGTAGATCGTCTCGGGGCGAAGATCGCCGCCGGGGATCTGGGTCACCCCGCCGTCGTTGTAGCTGAGCTCATAGATGCTCGGCGCGCGGAACGCGCTGCCGCCCATGAGCTTGATGTTGCCCCCGGTCCACGGCCGGGTGATGAACGCGAGGCGCGGGTTCACCGTGGCGCCGAAGGTGCTGTACCAGTCCGCGCGCCCGCCGAGCGAGATGCGCACCCGATCCGAGGGGATCACCTCGGCCGAGAGGTAGCCCGCGACGATGCCGAAGGGACGTCGCTCGTTGAGGTACGTGTTGTTGGGCGAGCCCACCGCGATCTCGTCGCCGCGCTGGTCCACCTCGAAGTGGTACTGCCCCTCGCCGCCGATGCTCAGGCGCAGCCAGCGGGCCGGGTCGAGCACCACGCGGAGCTCGGCGCCCGTCCACGAGCCCGTGAAGGTCTCGCGGCGATAGCCCCGCGGATCGTCCTCGGGGATCAGCACGCTCGCGTACTCGTAGCGATTGAAGAACGCGCGCGTGAGCAGCTGCACGGAGGGCGACAGCCGCGGCTCGAAGCGCAGCTCCAACAGCCCGCGGGTGTCGGCGAGATGGTTGCGCGTGTCGCCCGGGAGGGTGCCGTACACCGCTCCGGGGAAGGTCTTGCTGCGAGAGTTCAGCAGCCACTGCAGGGTCAGCGCGCGGTACCACACCCGGCCCGTGACGCTGCCCGACGTGAAGCCGTCTACGCCCCGGAGGTCCTCGGTCACCGCGGGCGCCGCCCCCATCGCGGGCTGCGCGAGGGAGGGGAGCACCAGGTCGCGCCCACCCGCGAGCGCGCCGCCCACCGAGAGCCACATGCCGCCGTGCTCGCCGAAGCGTCGGCGCATCCCCACGCGTGCGCGGGCCACGCCGTAGTCGTTGGTGCCCACGGAGACGTCCACGGCGTTGGTCACCGCGCGCGAGCGAGTCACCAGGTTCACCACGCCCGAGAACGCGCCGGTGCCGTAGAGCACCGAGCCGGGGCCGCGCACCACCTCGATGCGCTCGACGTCGTCGAGGTCCGTGCGGGCGTCGTAGGAGACGTAGGAGCTGTTGATCCAGTTGTCGTTCGTGGGGTGCCCGTCGACGAGCACGAGCACGCGGTTGCCGTAGTCCCCCGGGCGGCCGAAGCCCCGAAAGCCCACCGAGGGGTAGAGCCGGTCGTCGGAGAGGTACACCCCGCGCACGCCGCGCAGCGCCTCGGCGATGGTGGGGTATCCCATCGAACGGAGCTCCTGCCCCGACACGATCGAGACCGACCCGGGCGCGTCGTCGACGTTCTCGGTCGCGCGCGACGCTGCGGAGACCTCCTCGACGGTGCGGAGCTGCGCGTCGACGGTGCGCTGCGCCGCGGTGCCGACCTCGACCTCCTGCTCCACCGCGCGGTAGCCCTCGAGGCTCACGCGCACGCGTCGACGACCCACGGGCAGGTCGAGCACCGCGGGGGTGAAGCCCGCGGGCCGCCCGTCGACCTCGACCAGCGCGCCGCGCTCGTCGGCGTTGACCACCACCGAGCCCGTCTGCGCCGAGAGCTCGACCCGCGCGAGCGCGCGCTGCTGCGCCTCGATCACGACCTCGCGGCGCGCCACCTGGTGACCCGGGGCCGACACGATGAGGGTGTGACGTCCCGGCGCGAGGTCGAGGTCACACGGCGCCGTGCACGCCACCGGGGCGTCGTCGAGGTCGACCCGCACCTGCGCGCCCGCCACGCTGCTCTCGACCCGCGCGGTGCCCACGATGCGCCGCAGCCGCAGGCTCACAGGGATCACCGCGCCCGCGCGCAGAGGGATGGGCTCGGAGGTCGCCGGCTCGTACCCGTCCATCGCCACGATGACCCGCGCGGTGCCCGGCGCGAAGGCCAGCGAGCGCGGGGCCCTGCCGCGCGGGCCCAGGTCGCGGCGGTCGATGTACACCGTCGCCCCGGGCGGATCGCTCGTCACCTGGAGCACCGCGACGTTGGGCGCGATGCGCTCCAGCGCGGCCTCGATGGCCTGCCGCGCGGCGGGGTCGCGCTCGTCGTCGAGGGCCTGGGAGTAGTACCGATGCGCGTCGGGGTACCGCGCGAGCTGCTCGTACGATCGCGCGATGTTGTAGAGCACGTTGCGGTTGTGCACGAGGCGGTTCGACGCGAGGAAGTGCTCCAGCGCGCCGCGGAAATCTCTCGCCCGGTAGCGCTCGGCGCCGAGCTCGAAGTGCAGGTCGGCCTCGTCGGCGACGTCATCGGCGCGCGCGGCGCCGGCCGCGGTGAGGGCGGCGAGCAGGGCGGTGGTGCGTAGGTGCTTCATCGGTGGCTGCGAATGTCGTCGGGGAGGTTCGGCGTCGGGGCGGTGGGCGCGCGGGGCGGGCGTCGCGGCGTGCGCGGCGCAGAAGGTTCGATCGCGCGGGGAGGCGCGGGGGGCGTCGCGGGCGCCACGGCGGCGTCGGTCGTGGGGGCGATGGGAGACAGCGCGACGAGGCGGTGCAGCTCGGCCTCGGTTGTCTCCCCCACCCGCAGCGTCGCGCCCGCGTGACCCGCCGCCCGGACCTGAAACTCCCGGGGGCGCGCGCGCACGGAGGCGAGCTCGACGCTCATCGCGAGGGGCGTCAGTCCGAGGTCGGTGCCGTTCTCGGAGACCACCGCACCCGTGGGCGACGACTCGATGACCAGGGTGAAGCGCGTCGCGGGCGCGGCGGGGACCGCGGGGGGGGGAGAGGTCGTGACCGCGCGAGAACCACTGGGGCGCAGCGCGAAGAGCGCGATCGCCGCGAGCAGCAGCAGGGCCGCGACGACGAGCGCGGCGACGAGTCCCCGGCGCGAGGGGGGCGGCGCGGCGGAGGCGGGCGAGGGGCGGAGCGGGAGCGGCGCGACGGAGGGCAGCGCGCTGTGGGTGAAGGTGCCCGTGTGCACGCCCGACGAGAGCCCCAGGGCGGCCTCGTGCTCCGAGATCTCTCGGAGGAAATCGTCCATCGTGGCGGGGCGCTGCGCGGGGTCCTTCTCGAGGCAGCGCAGGGTGAAGCGCTCGAGGCGCTCGGGCACGTCGACGCCGGGCGAGCGCTCGCGCATCGCGGGCACCGGGTTGTGCAGGTGCGCCATGAGGATGTGCACCGAGTTCTCGGACTCGAAGGGCGTTCGCCCGCAGAGGCACTGGTAGAGGATCACCCCGAGCGAATAGATGTCGGTGCGCAGGTCGACGCGGCCGTGGGCGATCTGCTCGGGGGACATGTACCGGGGAGAGCCCAGGAAGGCGCCCTCCTTCGTGAGCTCCTCGGAGTCGTCGGAGAGCACCTTCACCAGGCCGAAGTCCAGGATCTTCACCACCTCGGCGCCGTCTTCGCCGGGCACGAGCATCACGTTCGAGGGCTTCAGGTCGCGGTGCACCACGCCCTGGCGGTGCGCCTCGCGGAGGCCCTTGGCGATGCTCCGCGCGAGGGCCGTGGCCTCGCCCGGGGCGAGCGCGCCGCGCATGCGGAGCCGACGGTGGAGGGTGTCTCCGGCGAGGTACTCCATCGCCATGAAGAAGACCTCTTCGCCGGCCTCCTCAATGCGCCCGTAGTCGTAGAGCGTGACGATGTTCGGGTGCTGCAGTCGCGAGAGGATGCTGGCCTCGAGGAAGAAGCGCTTCTGAAACGCCGGGTCGTCGCCCTTGGCGGTGTACCGGCTGTGCAGCACCTTCAGCGCCACGAGGCGGCCAAGGGGGATCTGCTCGGCGAGGTAGATCCGCCCCATGCCCCCGCTGGCGATCACCGACTGGACCCGGTAGCGACCGTTGATGGTCGCGCCGATCATCGCGTCAGGCGCGGTCTTTGGCACGTCTCTGTCGTTCGCCGACGCGACCACGGCTACCGCGCTCCCTCAGCACATCCGCGAGCACCCGCGGACCCCCGGACTCTACTCCACCCCGACGAGCCCCGTGACCAATTTCACGACTGACCTTGAAAGCGAGAACAGATCTCACTATACCTTGGGGTGTGTCGCGGAGGTCTCGGCGATGATCGTGTGCGTGTGCAAGGGCGTGGCGTGCTCGAAGATCCGTGCGCTGCTTCGCGACGGGGTCGACAGCGTCGAGGCCGTGGGCGAGTCGTGCGGCGCGGGCACCGACTGCGGGTCGTGTCGAAGCGCCATCGAGGACATGCTTGAGGAGCACCTCGAGACCTCGGCGCCGCTGGCGACGCTGCGCCTCGGCCGTGCGTCGGCGTCGCTCTGAGGGCGCTTTCTCCGCCGCCGCCGGTGCGCGTTCGGGTATATCCCCGCGGGAGGTGACACGATGAAGGGCGACGCAAACGTGATCGATGTGCTCAACGCGGTGCTGACCGCCGAGCTCACGGCGATCAATCAGTACTTCATCCACGCGAAGATGTGCCGCAACTGGGGCTTCCATCACATCGCCGCGAAGGTGAAGCACGAGTCCATCGACGAGATGAAGCACGCCGATTCGCTCATCGAGCGCATCTTGTACCTGGAGGGGCTGCCGAACCTTCAGCGGCTCAACAAGGTGAACGTGGGCGAGAACGTGCCCGAGCAGTTCAAGCTCGACCTCGCGCTGGAGTACGAGGCCGTGAAGCGCCTCAACGACGGCGTGAAGCTCTGCCGCGAGGCCAACGACCACGGCAGCGAGACGCTGCTGCGATCGATCCTCGTGTCCGAGGAGGAGCACATCGACTGGCTCGAGGCGCAGATCTCGCTGATCGCGCAGCTCGGCGTCGAGAACTACCTCGCGCAGCAGATCCGCGAGGGCTGATCACCACCGCCGCGGGGGCGGCGCGAAGCCGTTGGGGAACGGCGACGCGCCGTCGCGGAGCTCGACCTCGTTCTGGTGCAGGTCCCAGGTCGCGCCGCGTTCGGCGAAGAGGGCCACGCCGATGACTCCGACGTTGCGCGCATCGCCGCGGTCGGCGGCGTAGGAGTCGCCGACGCTGCCGAAGCGAAACGCCGCCACGCGGTCGAGGCTCTGCCGAAAGCCACGGATCTCCACCTGCCCGTAGGGCCGGATCACATACCCGCGGTTCGCGAAGGACCCGGTCTGCCCGCTCACCACGTCGAGCCCGTCGACCGTGACCACGGCCTCGAAGCTCGCGCCCGTGCGGTTCTCCAGCAGGATCGTGTAGCGCTGCCCGCTGCTGCCGAGGATGAACGTGCGGCCGCTCACCGTGGCGCCCCGCAGGGGCGTGCCCGACTCGTCGCGGAGGGAGACCCGCAGGCCGTCCTGCCGCGGGCCGAGGGTGACCAGATGTGCCTGCGCCGCAGCGTGATCGAGCTGCATGCCGAGCATCTGCGCGTCGTTGTACCAGATCGTCGCCGTGTCGATGGGCGCCTCGGAGCCACGCTCGAACTGCGAGTAGCGCACCGACGAACGGAGGTCCTCACCCCACGTGGTGGCGAGGCCGGGGCGAGCCTGCGGGGCGACGTCGACCGCCGCGCCGGCGGGGGGCGAGGACTCCTGCGTCACCACGGTCTCGGATCGGTAGACGGGCGCGCTCGCGGTGGTCATCGCGGGGGCGGAGGGGGCGGCGTCTCCGCCCGAGACGTGCGCCGCGCGCTGCGCGCCGAGGGGGCCCGCGTAGCTCGCCGAGGCGCCGTACGACGCAGGCGAACCCGCGCAGGCCGGGAGCAGGGAGAGGGCGACGAGGCAGAGCGGCAACGACTTCATGGCGGTCCTCCGTGGGTGCGAGGAGAACGCGCGGGCATCGGGGCGCTTACACCCCGCCGTCACACGGGAGCACCGGGGAGCGTCCCACGGCGTGTCCGTTGGAGGGGTCGACGAACGCGCTCGCGCCGAGGTCCGGCGGTCGCACGCCGATCACCCCGACGAACCACCCGTCGGTCCACGAGACCACCACAGCGTTCTCCAGCGCGGTGAACCCGAGTTGTTGTGCCTGCGCCACCTGCGTGCGCCCGCCCACGGTGGTCAGCGTGCCGCCGCGGAGGGAGGCCCGTCCGCCCCTCACCATCACCTCGCCGCGCGAAAGGGGCGCCTCGATTACGGGCTCCGCGGGCATTCCCGTGGGCGCGTCGCGGGCGTCGCCGGGCAGCACCTCGGAGGTCGCGGGGTCGATGCGATAGCACCTCGGCGCGCCCGTCGGCGCCCGCCCGCAGAGCTCGACGCGGCCCTCTCGCACCCGCGCGCGGGCCACGCGAAAGCCCGCGGGGAAGCACTCCAGCCGCACGTTGCGCAGCCCCGACGAGGCGGGGAACACCGGGCGCGCGGCGGCGTCGCGGGCGCGCGGCGGCGGCGGCGCGGGGTCGTCGCAGGCACAGAGCAGCAAAGGGGCGAGCGTGAAGGCGCGGCGCATCCCCGATGCGCTAGCACGGCCCGGCGTGTAGGTTGAAGGGATGCGATCCCTCTGCGCCGCGCTCGCGGCGATGTTGTGCTGCTCTGTGACG
>JBILLI010000562.1:0-5147 GCA_044376155.1 Polyangiales bacterium | reverse complement strand
CGCCAACGCGGCGACGGTCCTGGGCGAGTCGCTCGGTCCGCCGTTCCGACGCGGTCGCGGGGGCCCCGGGGGATGGGTCTTTCTCGTCGAACCCGAGCTGCACCTCGGTCCGCGCCCTGACAAGGTCGTCCCCGACCTCGCGGGGTGGAGGCGCGAGCGGCTGCCCGACGCGCTGCTCGACGCCGATGCCGACGGCGCGATCACGGTGGCGCCCGACTGGGTCTGCGAGGTGCTCTCGGATCGCACCGAACACATCGACCGCGGGAAGAAGCGACGCATCTACCGCCGCGAGGGCGTCGGGCACCTCTGGTACCTCGACCCGCGCGACCGCACCCTCGAGGTCCATCGCCTCGTCGAGGGGCGCTGGCTTGAGGTCGACACCTTCGAGGGCGAAGGGATCGTCCGCGCCGAGCCCTTCGAGGCGATCGAGCTGATCCTCGGCGACCTCTGGCGTTGGTGAGCGCCCCGCGGCGAGATCTGTCACCCTCACGGCCCATCATGACGCGACGCTTCGTGCCCCACTGGCTCGGCCGCGTGGCCTACGACGACGCCCACGCCCTGCAGCGCGCGCTCGTCGAGGCGCGCACCGCCGAGCGCATCCCCGACACCCTGCTGCTGTTGGAGCATCCCCCCGTGCTCACCCTCGGGCGGTCCGCGCACGAAGAGAACCTCCTGGCGCCCAGGGAGTTCCTCGCGTCGCGGGGCGTCGCCGTGGTCGAGACCGAGCGCGGCGGAGACGTGACCTACCACGGCCCCGGGCAGCTCGTGGCCTATCCCATCTTCAGCCTCGCGCCCGACCGCCAGGACGTGCGGCGCTACGTCAAAGACCTCGTGCGGGTGATGGCCCTGCTCTGCGCGGACCACGGCGTCGGCGCGGGCGGGCGCGACGACCTCATCGGCGCGTGGGTCGACCTCGACGACACGTCCCACTGGCGCGGCGCCGCGGAGGCCTCGCGCCCGGCGAAGATCGGCGCCATCGGGGTGAAGATCTCCCGCTGGGTCACCATGCACGGCTTCGCCCTCAACGCGACCACCGCCCTCAGCGACTTCGCGATGATCGTGCCGTGCGGCATCGCGCAGCACCCCGTGACCAGCCTCGAGGCCCTCGGGGTCACCGACGTCCCCTCGGTGCGCGCGCTCGCGGCCCGCGCGGTGACGCACTTCGCGACGATCTTCGACGCGACCGCCGAGGACCTGCGCGAGGGACCGCCGATTCTTGACGACGTCCCCGCGGAGTTCTAACGGCAGGGCGATGAACCGCGCGTCGATGCGGCTGGCCGCGCTCTCCCTGGCCTTCGGGCTGATGGGCGGGGGCATCGGCTTTCTGCTCATCCCCGAGCACTCCACGCAGGCCGCGGGGCTACCTCCCCTGCGCGTGCGCGGTCGCCCGGTGAACCCCGCGCAGGACCCGCGCACCCAGGCCCTCGACATCGCCCGCGCGTTCCTGCGCGAGCGGGTGCGCATCACCGCCGACGGCCGCACCCTGGAGCGCACCCGCGAGGCCCTCGGCGCGCGGGTCGACGTGAACCTCCTCGCGCACCTGCTCACCGCCGCGCGGGTGCCCACGAGCTCGCTGGTGCGCAACCACGCGGCGCTCGGCGGCGGGGTCATTGATCTCCCGCTGCCCGCGCGCATCGAGGGGAGCGTGGCGCTGCCGATCCTCACGCAGTTCAAAGAAGAGGTCGACCACCAGGCCGTCGACGCGCGGGTGGACGTCGAGCAGCGCAGGGTGTTGCCCGAGCGCCGCGGGGTCTTCGTGGACGTGTACGCCACCCTCGCGCGCCTCGACGAGGCCTTCACCGCGGGGCGCGCCGAGGTGCCCGCGGTGGTCGAGACCGCGCAGCCCGCGCTCACCGCCGCGCAGCTCGCCGACATCGACATGAGCGCTGTGGTGGGGTGGTTCCAGACCAACTACAACGCCAACGAGGACCACCGCGACCGCACGTACAACCTCCACCTCGCGGCGAGCAAGGTGAACGGCTACGTCTGGATGCCCGGCGCCATCTTTGATTTCAACGCCGTGGTGGGCGATCGTTCGGAGGCGAACGGGTTTCGCATGGCCACGGTGATCTCGGGCGGCGAGCTCATTGATGGCGTGGGCGGAGGGACGTGCCAGATCGCGGGCACGCTGCACTCCGCGGCGTTCTTCGCGGGGATGGAGGTGCTCGACCGCACGCCCCACTCGCGCCCCAGCGGGTACATCAAGATGGGGCTCGACGCGACGGTGGTGTACCCGTCGATCAACCTCCGGATGCGCAACTCGCTCCCCTTCCCGGTGGTGATCCACACGCGGCTGGGCGCGGGCCTCGCGCGCATCGAGCTGCTGGGCGCGCGGGCCGATCGCTCGGTGACCTTCGTGCGCAAGATCCAGCCGCGGGTGGACCGCTTCGCCGAGCGCGAGATCCCCGACCCCAACCTCCCGACGGGCGCACGGGTGATCACCCAGCGGGGCATCCCCGGGTTTCACCTCGTGCGCTACCGCATCCTGCGCGAGGGCGACACCGCCATTCGCGAGCGCTGGAGTGACCAGTACCCGCCCACCGCACAGATCGTGCGCGTGGGCACCGGCGGCGCCGCGGGGGGCCCGGTGCCCGCCGAGGACGACCACCCGGAGTACACCGCGGACCAGTACCTCGCGCTCACGCAGCTCGCGGGCACGGCGAACATCCAGGAGGTGCGCCGCCCGGGCTTCTGCGGCGAGCGGGGATGGATGGTGCGACAGGGCCTCACGCGAGAGTCCACCCCGATGCCGCCGCGCCCTGCGGCCCCTGCGGCGCCCGCGCGACGACCGCGATGATTTCCTAAAGCCTCGCCTCCGTCGGCCGATCACACCCTGGACGGCGCCGCGCAGTCCGCGACGTCGCGACGTGAACGAGCAACGGAGGAGACGCGATGAAGATCCTGGTGGTGGACGACAGCAAGGCGATGCGCAGCATCGTGATGCGAACCCTTCGGCAGGCGGGCTTCGGCAACCACGACATGACCGAGGCGGCCAACGGCGCCGAGGCCCTCAAGGCCATCAAGGGCGACAAGCCCGACCTGGTGCTCTCGGACTGGAACATGCCCGAGATGAACGGCATCGAGCTGCTGCGCGCGCTCAAGAGCGAGAACGTCGCGGTGCAGTTCGGGTTCATCACCTCCGAGGGCACCGCGGACATGCAGGGCATGGCCAAGGACGCCGGCGCCCTCTTCCTCATCACCAAGCCCTTCACCGTGGAGACCTTTCAGGTCGCCCTGCGTCCGGTGCTCTCATGAACTCGGGCCTCGGGCTCGATGCATGGATGGGGACTGCGGTGGAGTCCCTCGCTGAGACCGCGAGCACCTCGCTGGGGCTCTCCCCGACCCAGGTCATCGCCGAGTCCGAGGCGCTGCCGCACGGGATGGTGGGCTCCACCATCCCGCTGGTGGCCGACCGCGCCGTGCAGATGGGCCTCTTCGCCACCACCGCGGGCTGTGAAGACCTCGCGCGCCTGCTGCTGGGCATGGGCCCCGACGACGGCCCGCTGAGCGAGCCCGACGTGGCCGACGCCATGGGTGAGGTGTTGAACATCCTCGCCGGGGTGATGAAGCGCCACATGGCGAACAAGGGCGCGGCGCTCTCCATCGGCCTGCCGATGTTCGTGCACGGGTACATCGAACAGGGCGTCTCCAAGAGGGCCCGCACCGCGAGCCTCAAGATCGGTGATCGCGAGGCGCAGCTCTTCATCCTCGGGTCCGTTCCCCAGCACTGAGGGACCATGTTCGCGAGCCCTGCCCCATCCCGCCGCCCTCCGACGAACGCCTCCCTCGCGGCCACGCAGGGCGCGCGGTTGCTCCGCCTCGGTCGCGTGGGCGCGGTGTGGGTGCTGGAGCTCGAGGCCCTGATCTCGGTGCGCGAGCGCATCCTCCGGCCGACCCGTCACACCCTCGAAGGCGCCCCCGCGGTGCTCGCCTGGTTCCAGGGCCGACCCGACCTCCGCGCCCTCGGCGCCGAGGCCGAGGCCATGATCCAGCGCAACGAGGCCCTCGAAGACGCCCCGCTGGGCCTGGAGCCGCGCGACGGTCGCTGGACGAAGGTGCTCCCGCGTCCTGGCATCGAAGCCCTGCGCACCCGCGGGGACAATGGCGGGGCGCGGGACCGTCTCCTCCCCGTGGGCGACGGCGACGGCATCGGGCAGCGCGACCTCGCGGTGCTCCGGGTCACCCTCGACCGGCTCATGCGACGTCTCGGCAGCATCGAGCAACGCCTCGAAGGCGCCGCGAAGAGCGAGGACGTCACCCGACAGCTCGACACCCTGAGCGAGGCCCAGCTGCGCCTCGCGGAGCGCGTCGCGAAGCTCGAGTCGGCGGTGCAGCACGGCGCGGTGATCGCCCACGCCGAGCCCGCGAAGGAGCCCGCGGCGCAGGCCCACGCGGCCGAGTCGGCGAAGGAGCATGGCGCGCGCGCCCTAAGGCTGCCGCAGACGCGGGACATCTCCCTCACGATGAAGAAGCTCATCGGCGACCGCTACGCGGTGCACGACTGGCGCAAGGAGAACACCCGCTTCGACGCGCTCACCTCGCCCTGGTACTTCAGCGCGCTCATCGACGATCAGAACAACGTCGTGGGCGCGATGATGGGCGACCTGCTCTCCACGGTGAACCTCGGCGGCGGGCTGATGATGCTCCCCGCGGGCGAGCTCAAGGAGCAGCTCCAGGCCATGGAGGCCAACGAGGAGACCGCCGCGGCGTACAGCGAGGTGTTCAACACCCTGTCGTCGCTGGTCAACGCGATCCAGGGCAACAGCCACGTGCGCACGACGTACCTCGAGCCCCTCGACCTCGCCAAGCACCCGTGGATCAACGACCCCGCGCACCGCATGGAGCTGGAAGACAGCACCGGCGGGCGCATGGTGTTCCTCGCCCGTCGCCCGTGAGCGGGCCGCTGCCGACGCCGCGTTGAGCCCGCTCACATCCGAGGGCTCCTGGCGTCGCGCCGAGGGCGGCCTCGCGGACCGCATCGCCCCCGATGCGTGGGATCGTCGCGAGACGGCCTCTGCGACACCTTGAGGTGTGGGGCTGAGCCGCACCCCATTCACGGTCTCACCGGCCATGCGGCCCTCCCTGGGAACGGGTGCAGCTCTTCTGATGTTGCGACCCACGCAAGAAGTTGCGCGTGGCGTCGTGAC
>JBILLI010000561.1:0-5148 GCA_044376155.1 Polyangiales bacterium | reverse complement strand
CGCCACGATGGCGTTGAGAAAATAGGGGTTGCCCCCCTGCGGCAGCGAGCGCGACACCTGCCAGTCGACGAGGCTGTAGTAGATCCCCGCGAGCACCAGCGCGAGGGCCGTGAGCACGGCGAAGCGCCCCGTGAGCTCGTAGAGGTCCAGCACCCTCCGGCGGTCGATGACCTCGGAGAAGAGGTAGAGCACCGCCAGCACGAGGATCGACCCGACGGGCGGGAGGTTGTTGGTCCCCACGGCCTGCGCGATGAAGGGCACGAGGTCGGCGGTGGTGATCAGCGTCGCGGCCACGCCCAGCCCCGTGAGGTAGAGCGCGCGGCGGCGGTCCTGCCGCGAGGGCGAGGTCTTGCCGCGGGTGTAGAGCGAGCTCACCGCGGCGATGAGCAGCCCCACCACGTAGGCGAGGATCGCCGCGCGAATGATGGTCCCCGGGGTGCGCATGCTGAACCACGGCGAGGCCACCGCGGCGAGCATGGGCAGCGCGAGCCACGTCGCGGTGCGATCGAGGTTCGTGGTGTGCGCGGGCGAATCGATGTGAAAGGCCCGCAGGAACCTCACGCCCGTCTGCGGCAGGAGGATCGCCATGAGCGCGGTGATGCGCCCGAGCACCGAGGTGTTCCCCGTCTGCGCCTCGATGAAGGTCGCGAGGTACCAGACGGCGACGTTGCCCGCGAACATCACGAAGAGCCAGTGCGCGCGACGCTTGCGGTTGCGCAGCGTGACCTTCACCGCGATGGCCGCGGCGAGCAGCGCGGAGATAAGCGGGGTCCAGAGGGAGAAGTCCACGAGGCTCAGACCCCGGTGCTGGCGAAGTAGCCTTCGACCTTCGCGTCGACCGCGCCCGACAGGATGTCGTCGCGCAGCGCGGTGAGCACCGCGCCGAGGCGGTTCTGGCCCCGCCACGTCGATCGACGCAGCGCGCGCTCGTTCTCCGCGCCGAGGCCGATGCCCCAGATCGTGTCCATCGGCGAGGCCTCGACGAGGGTGAAGCCCGCGGTCTCCACGAGCCGCGCGCGGGCGTCTCCCGCGGCGAACTTCAGCGCGTTGCCGAGGTACACCACGCCGAAGGAGCGCGCCTCCCACACCGCCCCGTCGAAGGGAGAGACCTTGCGCCCCAGGGACTTCTGCTCCGCCGGGTCCTCCGTCGCGAGGATCTTCGCGCGCGTGGACTCGTCGCCGAAGACCCGCGCCTTGCCGGCCATCATCCACTGCTCGGCGGTGACGAAGCGCTCCCCGCGGTGGCCGAAGGGGAGGCGGTGCCACTGCGAGAAGAGCGAGTGCTTCTGCCAGAAGAAGACGAAGCGCTCGCCGGTGTCGGGGTCTTCGCCGATGGGGTGACCGAAGCGCGTCTCTCGCTCGCTCATGGCGCGCGAGGGTAGCACCGGCGCGGTGGACTTCGACGGGCTGTCGCAGGCACCCGCGGTGGGCCACTCCTTTCAGGGTGCTGTCGGGATCGTCGCGAGAACTCCGGGGTTCGCCGTCGCGCTCGGTGCGCGGGATCCGCGGCTCACCCCGGGCAACTGTAGGGGGTCACTCGGCTCCGCCGAGTTGCAGGAATTCGGGTGAGCCTCGCGAGGTGCGCGCATTCGAAATGCATTGGGAGGCACAGATTCTTGCGCACGTATGCGTCGATCGAGAGACGCACGTCACGCAACTCGGCGGAGCCGAGTGACCCCCTACAGTTGCCCGGGGTGAGCCGCGGATCCCGCGCACCGAGCGCGACGGCGAACCCCGGAGTTCTCGCGACGATCCCAAACAACGCGGCGAGCACACGTACCGAGCCTGGCACTGAACCCCGACGTTCTCGTGTGCGCGAGGACCTCGACGACACCTTGAGAGAGGGACCACGGAGGGCGCGTGTCGCCTTCCCCTCGCGCGGCCGAAGTGCGACGCTGGACGTCGAACGACGCCATGAGGATCACGAAGTTCTGGGCGCGGGGACACCGCAGCCTGAAAGACGTCACGCTCGACCCCATCGGGCCCTTCGCGGTCTTCTACGGCCCCAACGGGAGCGGCAAGAGCAACGTGCTCGCCGCCATCGACGCTCTCCATCGCTGCGTCGGTCTGGTGGCGCGTGATGCGTACTCCGTGCTGCTCAACGTGCAACGTGCGGGGCAAACCGACGCACGCAGCCACGAGCGCAGCGCGGCAGACGCCGCCCTGGCCGAGCGGATCATCTCCATCGACGACCGTGCGCTCCCCGAGATGGCGCCGGAGATCGTGCTCGGCGCGACCTGGACGCCTCACGACAGCGAACTCAAGCGCCTGGGGTGGGAGGGACACGCGATCACGGTGGAGGTCACCGTGGACCTGTACGTCACCGGATCACCCAGGCTCTTCGTCTCCCGGGTGGAGTGTGACGGCGTGGCGCCGCCGCGGCTCTTCGACGTGCTCCCGCGCGGCATCGACACGGCGGTGGAGATCCTCCGCGCGGTCGCCGGGGACTTCGCGATGATCGACGTGGTGCGGGAGGGCGAAGGCGGCGTGAAGCGGGCGTTGTTCGACGCGTCGGTCTCTCCCGAGCGCAAGACCCGTGACCGCTTCGCGCACCTGCGGCAGTTTCTGCTCGACCCGCCGTTGCTTCGGCCGCAGTTCGAGGTCGTGCTCGACCCGGCGACGAACTCCCCGGACGTGCGAGAGCGCTTCGGTGATGCCGAAGTCTCCATCGACCGCATCGGCCTGGGACACCGGCAGGTGTACGCGATCCTGACGACGATCCTCCTGCAGCGCGGGGACATGGTGGCGGTCGAGGAACCCGAGGCGCACCTCCACGCGCCCACCACCGGCCGCGCCATGCGCGAATGCCTCCTGCGCGTCGTGAAGAACGGGATCATCGACCAGCTCTTCGTCGCCACCCACAGCAACCTGTTCGACCTCGATCCCGACGGCTACTGGGACGTGCGGATCGACGAGGTCACGAAGTCGACGCAGATTGCGCGCAAGCCGTTGCAGGATCTCGAGCGAGACCACTTCTACGAGCCCGGGCCGATGAAGCGCGTGCTGCGCGTGATGCTGGAGCAGTATCGCGACGACGCGCGGGTGATGTTCCTGGCGCGCGACGGGAAGAAGGTCACCGCAGCCGATCTCATTCGACACCTCGACGCCGACGACGACCTCGCGCTGGAGTACGTGCGCGGACTCTACTCGGCGGCCATGGAACTCTACGGGCGGCAGGCTCGCCGCGCCGCGCCGTGAACGCCGCGCTGCTGGTCGAGAGCTTCGCCGTCGACGACGACGTGCGCGCGTTCTTTCTGCGCGTGCAGCGCGAGACGCACGCACGGATCGGGCATGTGCGAGGGGAGTGCCGAGACCTCGTGGGCGCGACGAGAGATGAAGCGCTGCGCGCGCTGGCGGGGGCCGACGGGGTGACCTTCTTCGCGCACGGAGTCCGCGATCACGTCGTGGCCGCCGACGGGAGCGCGCTGTTCGACGGCGCCGACGTCAACACGCTCAAGGGGAAGTGGTGCCACGCCTTCTCGTGCCTGACCGCGGCAGACCACGCGCCCAACTCACTGGCGAACCTTGCCGCGCCGCATGCCGATGTCTACGCGGGCTACGCCAGCGAGATCCGGGCGCCGATCTACGTCGACCTCCTCGACGACCCGAACGTCGGTGCGCGAGTCATGGATCTCGCGTGTGCGCTCTCCTGCGAACTCGCGGATGGGGGCTGCGACGAGAGGGAACTCCGGGCCGTGGTCAGCCAGGCGTGGAGCGCCCTGATGGGGACGCTGGACGAGGCGCTGGACAATGGACGCTGTGATCCAATGACCCTCACCTCGATCTCTCTCATGACAAAAATGCTGTGGGAGGATCTGCGCCTCGTGGGCGTCGGCCTGCGCTGAGCGCCCTCGATCAGAAGCCCACGTCGCGGGTGCGCGGGGCGGTGCCCGTGGGGCGCGACATCGGGTCGAAGGGGTCGGTGTTCATCGCCCGCTCCTCGGCGTCGGTCCAGAGGTCGTCGTCGAAGTCTTCGTACGCGGTCATGTTCGCCGCGTCGATGACCCCCGCGCCCATCCACGTGGACGTGTAGAACGCCGCGATGGCTCGCTGAAAGATCACCGCGGGGTTCCGGATGCGCACCGCCGCGCCCGCGGTGAAGCGCATCGCCGGGGGCTGGTCGTCGCGCGGGAAGGGCGTGCGGAAGGTCAGCGTTCCGTAGCGCTGCGAGAGGTTGCCGCCGTGCGTCGCAGGTGCTTGCAGCAGAAGGGCCTGCGTGCGCCCCATGACGTTCCCGCGCACGGGGGACATGGTGGTCTCGAGCCCCGGCACGGTGCGGAACGCGCCCGCCACCTGCGGCAGACGCATCGCCCGCGCGAGCAGCTCGTTGGCGCGGTTGGGCACCACCGAGTCGCCGTGCGCCATGGTCATCCACACGTCGTGGCCCATGCCCGTGGCGGGGCGCGTGACCTCGGACGCGAAGGCCGTGGGGTCACCCCCGTCGAGCACGCCCTGCAGCAGCGCGGGCAGCGGGTGGTAGCGGTTCACCGCCGCGGTGCTGGGGTACCCGAAGATGATGGTCGACGCGGTGTTGAGGCTCGACCCGATGGAGGGCGAGTCGGTGGCCAACGCGGTGATGAGCCCGCCGCCCGGGACGTTCAGCACGAAGGGGTTCACCGTGGGCTCCACCGCGGCGAAGACGGTGCCGATGATGCCGCCCAGGGAGTTGCCGATGTAGCCCACGCGGGCGGGGTTGAAGCGCAGCGTGGCGCCGGGGTACTGCGCCGCGGCGAAGGAGAGGTCGAGGGCGGGGTTGCCCAGGAGCCTGCGCACCTGCACGTAGTCGAGGGCCGTCTGCCGGATGTTGTCGCGCAGCGCGAGGATGTTCGAGAGGCCGCCGAAGAAGTCGGTGTTGTCGTAGAACTCTTCGTCGGGGAGGCCGTCGGGGCCGCGGTAGGTGCCGCGGGTGGCGAAGAGCGACGTGGCGTCGGCGGCGGCGTTGGCGGCGCGCTGGCCGAAGAGCGCGGTGTCGATGCCGACGGTGGCGATCCCGCTGCGCGCCAGCTCGTTGGCCACGCCGAGGAGCTGCTTGCGCTGGCCGCCCAGGCCGTGGCCGAAGATCACCACGGGCCAGCCCTCGGCGGGGGGCGGGGTGCGCGGGAGGGCGAGGGTGATGGGCAGGGTCTTGTCGCGGTTGACCACCACGAA
>JBILLI010000559.1:0-5162 GCA_044376155.1 Polyangiales bacterium | reverse complement strand
CGCGACGCCCGTGAGACGCGGCGGGAGGTGGCGTTGGAGGACCATCGTCAGCCGCTCGCCGCGGTCGTCGCGAAAGGGCGAGGGCTGGTGCCCGAGGAGCTCCGCGCGCCAGAGCGCCCAGGTGGTCGCCGGGTCGACGCCGAGACCGTTGCGGGCCGCGAGGTCGACGATCACCACCGAGGGCGCCCGCGCGTCGCCGAAGTGCGTCGCGCTCACCGGATCACCTCGCGCTCGAAGACCTGCACCGCGCGGAGCCGCGGCCCGTTGCCCGCACTCAAGGGGATGCGGCTGCGCCAGACGAGCTCCAGCGAGGACTCGTTCGGCAGCAGCAGCACCGTGTCGAGGTCGGCGCGGTAGGCCGTGCGGCCCAGGTCGGTGCGCGCCCACACGCCGAAGGCGGCGCGGGGGAGGGGGAAGTCGAGCGCTCCGTGGCGGGACATGTTCACCACCTGCACACGCTCGTCGCCGCGGAGGGGGCGCTCGGTGGTCATGCCGGGGGCGGCGGCGTGGAAGTACCGCAGGTCGAAGTCCGTGGGGCGCAGGGGCATCCGGGTGCGCTGCCAGCGGTCGTCGAGGGTGCCCGCGAAGGCGCGGCGGTGCGCCATGCGCGCGGTGGTCGCGGCGACGCCCACGGGGACGAGCCGGGGGTCGTGCGCGACGATCGGCGCCGCGGGGTCTTCGATCTGGGGGCCGGGGCGGTGGAGCAGTCGGCCGGCCGAGAGGGTCGCGCCGCGTCCGTAGGGGTTTCGCGGATCTTCTGCGAGGCGGCCCGAGGCCTCGTCGTGGTCGGTGCCGCCCCACGCGAGCTCCCACCGCAGGGGGAGCGCGGTGAAGGGCTCGGGCGGGGTGAGCGCCATCCCGCCGAAGGCGTCGTACCAGACCCGCGTGCCGGTGACGCGCAGGGACCTCGAGACCGGTCCGACCGAGACGAACACGTCGAGCTCGGTCACCGCCGCGCCGTCGCGGGCCATCGCCTCGCCGCTCACGATGACATCGGTGCCGAGCTTGCACAGCGCGAGGTCCGACGGGAGCTTCGGGCTGCCCGCGGTGCCCGGCTCCCAGGGCTCGTCGACGAGGCGCAGCGCGGCCCCGGGCACGGGCTCGGCGACGCCCGCGACGACCTGGTACCGCTGCTTGATGACCACGACCTTCACCGGCGCCCCGTCGGGGAGCAGGTCGTCGACGAGGCGCACCAGGGCCTCGGTGCGGGTGCTGAGCTCGATCACGCGCGACCTCCCCGTTGCCACTGACCGTCGACGAAGTCCTTGCGCCGCAGGGCGATGTAGTCGCGCCAGGCCTCGACCTGCCGACGCTGCGGGGCGACCCAGTCGCGCGGGTCGAAGGGGAGGGGCCGCCCCGTGCGCACGCAGAGCTCGGTCCACGCCCAGGTTCGCTCCCACGGGGTCGCCGCGTGCTCGGCGAGCTCGCGCCAGACCGCCTCGAGCGTCCACGGGCGACCGTGCCGCCAGCGGATGGAGGGCGCCGCCCGGGGGCCCCATCGCGCCCACCAGTCCCGCCACGCCTGCACGTCGGCGCACAGCACGATCTCGTTGGGGCAGCGCGCGAAACGCTCGGTGAAGGGCGGGGCGTCGTCGGAGACCTCGGGGGGCTCCGCGCCCTCTTCGAGCGACGCGCCGGTGATGCGCTGCACCGCGATGAGGGCCGCGTCGTCGCCCGCGTCGGCGCGGTCGAGGAGCCAGGGCACGGCCTCGGCGACCCCCGCGATGCCCAGGGCCTCGCTCACCAACGACGACGGCGTGTGCGCCATCGCGACGCCCAGCGCCGGGAGCATCTCGGCGGTGCAGCCCGCCGCGAGGTGCAGCGCCGCGCAGCCGTGATCCGCCGCGCCGCCGCGCACGAGGTCGTGGGCGCGCAGGGTGCCGCGAAGGATCCCGCGCAGGCCCGCCGCGGTCATGCCCGCGTGCGCCAGGGCCGGGTCGCCGTGGTGCAGCAGCCCGTGGAGCACCTCGTCGGGGATCGCCCCCTCGGCCGTGGGCAGCGCCCCCGCGGCCTCGCGCACCACCCGCTCGTCGGGGTCGGCGAGCATCGCGCAGAGCGCCGGTGCGGGGAGGGCCCGCCGTCGGCCCAGCACCGCCACCGCGACGCGTCGCAGGGCGCCGTCGTGCGCGCGGAGCCACGCCGCCAGGGCCGCGTCGACCCCCACGTGGGGCGCCACCGCGAGCGCGTCGGTGACCGCGTCGAACATCTCCTCGTCGTCGAGGTCGGCGCTGCGCGCGAGGCGCAGGCAGGCGTCGAGGGCGTCGTCGCCGTCGAGGCAGCCGTGCAGAAAGATCCCGCCCCAGAACGCCTCGGGGTCGGCCACCGGGCGCTCCTCGATGCGCTTGATGAGCTTCGGGAACACCTGCGGGCCGATGGCGACGAGGGCGTCGAGGCGCGCGAGCAGGCGGCGCTCGACGGGCTGCAGCTCGTGCCAGAGGTCACCCGGGTCGGGTCGCCGCATCAGCCCCATCATCGAGAGCTCGTCGAAGAGCGCGCCCGCGTGCGCGAGCAGGAGCGCGGGGATGGGCGTGGCCTCGCCGAAGTGCGCGAGGTCGAGGGTCGACGTGAGGCGCGCGGGCGCGGGGGGCGCTGCGCGGGGCGACGGGGGGAGGTCGTCGACGTCGAGGGCCGCCAGACGCGCCTCGCCGAGCGCGCGCAGCGCGGGGATCGCGGCGGGATCGGCCGTGGGGCCAGGGGCCTGCACGATCTCGACGGCGCCCGGCGCGGGCGGAGACTCCGGGCGGGGGAGCACCACCGTGGGTGGGATCACGTCGCGCGACACCGCGACGCGTCGGGGCACGTCGACGCTCGCCGCGGGGCGCAGCGGGAGGTCCTCGCGGCGGGGGATGCCGAGGCTCCCGATGAAGGTCGTGTGCCCCGCGCGGATCAACGCGTCGAGGGACTGCGCCACGAGGCCCGAGAGCGCGCGCGCGACCTCGTCGGGCGACTCGCGGTGCTGCAGCCAGGCGAGGGCCTCGCGGGCGAACTGCAGCGCCTGCGCGCCCTCGTGACGCGCCCGCTCGGCGTCGTTGGCGTGCTCCATCGCGCGGTAGATCGCCGTCATGGCCTCGACCAGGCAGCGCTCGGTGGCGGCGACGGGGGCGTTGGGGTCCTCGATGGCGCGGAGGTTCGTGAGCGCCTCGTCGAGGAGCTCGCGCGCGGTGCGCAGCGGGGTGCGGGTGATGGGCGCGGCGACGGTCACGACCAGGCCTCGGGGTCGAGAAGTCGTCGGTGCCAGTGCCGGGTGCGGGCGGGTCCCTCCAGGAAGGCGCCCCAGAAGTCCTTCGGCGCGTCGAGGAGCAACGGCTCGAGGGCGCGGGTGACCTCGGCGTAGGCGAGCGGGAGGTCCAGGGCGTTGAGGTCCGCGGGCGTGGGGGCGTCGCCCGCGCGCAGGAGCAGTCCGGCGGGTGTGGAGATGGCCTTCACGTCGGTCTGCCAGGCGCGCGTGACCAGCGACACGAGGTCGAGGTCGCGCGTGTGCGCGAGGCTCCGACCCACGAGGGTGAGCCAGTTCACGCTGGGCAGCGAGGTCGGCGCGGCCCAGGCGAGCTCCTCGGGGTCCCCCGCGTCGACGCCGAGATAGCGACGCGACCAGACGTAGAAGTGGTTGAACGCCTCGCGCCGCCAGCGCGGGTTCCAGCGCAGCGCGTACCCCGCGGTGAGCGCGTGCAGCTCGCCCGCGTGCGCGAGGGACATCGCGAGCTGAAAGAGCATCCCGGGGTCGCTGTCGGGCGGGAGGGTGAGCTCCAACACCGCGGCGCGGTCGGCGCGCGTAGGGTCGACCTCGGTGTACCGGAACCCTACGGTCGGCGCGCCGGGGTCGTCGGCCAGCTGCAGCGAGAACCCGTGCTGCACCACCGGGAGGGGATCGTGACGCGCCACCAGGGCGCGGCGCACAGTGTCGAAGGTCGCGGGGGTGAGCTCGGCCCAGCGGGTCATCGCCGACGTGGTGAAGTGGGCGAACGGCGCGTCGGGGAGCATCGCGCGGACCTCGTCGAGCGCGGCCACCAGACCACCCTGGGCCCACGCGATGGGGGCGGCGAGGTAGGCCGTGAGCCCCAGGCCCATGACCGCCACGCGCTCGCCGCTGTCGCGTCGCGAGACCGGTCCGGGGAGGGGGTGGGTCACGGGGTCTCCGCGCGAAAGTAGTGCAGCGGGCGACCGTCGGTGTGGTCGTCGAGCACCCCGGTGCCCGCTCCCAGAAAGGCCTCCCCGTCGGCGGTGCTGGCGATCACCCGCGGCGCGGTGATCAGCAGGTTCGTGCGCGCCTCCAGCGCGGTCGCCCAGAGGTTGGGCTTCACCACCTCGAGGGTCGCGGTGCGCCCCACGCGTCGCAGGAGGCCCCACTGTCGCGCGCCGACCCAGAGGGCGTCGCCCCACCACGCGACGGCGAAGAGGGGGAGGCCGGGGACGGGGCCGTCGCAGATCTTGGTCCACCCGTGGGTGGCGCCCTCCAGCAGCGAGCCCTGGACCCCGGTCGCGTAGACCCGGTCGCGATCGCACACGAAGACCGAGGTGAGGTTCTCGCGGGTGGGGGTCGGAAGGGGGTACCACCGCCCGCCGTCCCAGAACGCCACCTGCCCCGCGTCGCCCACGGCCCAGAGGCAGCTGGGGGAGGTGCCGTGGAGCGCGAAGACCTCGAAGCCCGGCGCGGGCATGTCGGCCCAGACCTCGCCGTTCCAGCGGAACATCGGGAAGCCCTCGCGGTTGCCTCCCCACGCGAAGACCGCGTCGTCGCCGAGCCCCCACACCCCGTGGATCGCCGCAGGGAAGCGATGGTCGCTCCAGAGCCCGCCCTCGGCGGCGCGGAGCCTCGCGCAGCGGTACACCGCGCGGTTCACGGCGTCGGCGAGAAAGACCTGCCCCGAGGGCGAGCGCCAGACGGCCTCGTACCAGGTGCTCGATGGGATGTGCAGGGAGGTCCGGACCTCGCCGCCGTTCGGTTCGTTGCAGAGGATCCAGCTCTCGGACTCGCGCGGTCGAAAGCCGCGATCGCCGTCGAAGCGGTGCCCGATGAAGACCGCGTCTTCGTACGAGGCGCCGCTGGCGGAGAGGTAGCAGGTGTCGATGGGCGGTGCGTCGTCCATGGTGCTCCGGAAAAGGGTCGGCGGTGCGGTGGAGGAGCCTCGGGAGGGGTGTCGACGCGGCGCTCGCACCTCCTA
>JBILLI010000067.1:0-17749 GCA_044376155.1 Polyangiales bacterium | reverse complement strand
GTTCACACACCGCTTGCGGCGCGTTCCGAAGGTGTAGGTGCAGTTTGGGTAATGGGTAGCCGCCTCGGGGGAAGGGACGGGGATGGGGGCACCACCGCAGCGCCCTCACTGCTCGGGTGCGCGCGCGAGGGACCGATGGGGCCGTTTCGGTCTGGCATGGCCGTTGAGAGGGAGACCCCGACCCTCACCCCCACACGGAGGACCTCGATGGGACTCTTCGACAACGTTCAACAGCTGCAGACCGGGATGGATTACCACCTCGCCCGGCACAACCTTCTGACGGCAAACATCGCGCACATCGACACCCCGGGATGGGCCCCGCGGGACCTCGCGCGACCGGTGCAGACCCCCGGCACGTCGCCCTTTCAGCGCGTGCTCGACGTCACCCTGGCGCGCACCCACGAGCGCCACATCGCCGTCGCCGACAACACCGTGGCGCCGTCCCGTGACGGTGCCGAGCGCTGGACCGTCACCCAGGACGCCGGCGCGGCCTCAGGCCTCGACGGCAACCGCGTGAGCGTCGACCGCGAGGCCGTGAAGCTCGCCGTGAATCAGCTCCGCTACGACGCCATCGCGCAGATGGCCGGCGGGCAGCTCAGCGGGCTCTCGTGGGCCGCCAACGACGGGAGGGGCGCATGAGCGACCCCGTGCAGATGGCGGGGGTCTTCTCTGCCATGGAGATCGCCGCGTCGGGCCTCACCGCCGAGCGCGGGCGCATGAACGTCATCGCGAGCAACCTCGCGAACTCGCGCACCACCCGCGGCGCCGACGGACAGCCCTACCAGCGCCTCGACCCGGTCTTTCGCGCCGAGCCCATGACCACCGGCAGCGCCGACCCCGTGCTCCAGAGCATCACCACGGTGCGCCTCGCGGGCACGCGCCCCGACCCCACGCCCGGGCAGCTCGTGTACGACCCCGGCCACCCCGACGCCAACCCCGCGGGGTATGTGCAGTATCCCAACGTCAACGTGGTGACCGAGATGGTCAACCTGATGACTGCGTCACGCGCCTATGAGGCCGGCGTGACGACCATCGAGTCGATCAAGAGCATGGCGCGCTCGGCCCTGCGGATCGGGCAGTAGTCATGGCCGCCGAGGCGATCACGCCCCACGTCGATCCGTCGCTGCGCTTCGACCACGCGTCGCTGCGCCGCGGCGTCGAGGTGCCCACGGCCACCCCCGCGCCCACGGGCGCAGACAGCGCAGAGGCCTTCAGCCAGTCGCTCATCGGCGCGGTGATGCGCGCCAACGACATGAGCCTCGAGTCGGCGCGCCGACAGCACGACCTCGCCGCGGGCCTCAGCGACGACATCCACGGCACGATGATCGCTTCACAGGAGGCCCAGATCAGCGTGCGTCTGGTGGGTTCCATCCGGAACAAGCTCCTCGACGCCTTCCACGAACTCTGGCGGACAAGTGTCTAACGACGTCACCCCTCCGGCCTCACCGGCCCCGTTCTCGTCGTTCCCTCCGGCCGTCGCGGGCGCCCTCACGTGGGCCCGCGCGCGGTGGGAGTCCCTCTCGCGCCCGGCGCGGGTGCTCGCGATCTCCACCGCGGTGATGGGCGTCGCCCTGGCCGCGTGGATGTCCGTGCACGCCGCCAATGTGCCGTACGGCGTCTTGTACGCGCAGCTTGAGCGCGACGACGCCGGGGCCCTGGTGGCGAAGCTCCGAGAGCTCAAGATCCCCTACCGGCTGGAGGGGGAGGCCACGCTGATGGTGCCCGCCGCGCGCGTCCACGAGGTGCGCCTGGAGCTCGCGAACCTGGGCCTGCCCCGGGGCGGCGGCGTGGGCTTCGAGAGCTTCGACCGCATGCGCCTCGGCGCCACCGAGTTCGAGCAGCGCGTGCTCTACCGCCGCGCGCTGGAGGGCGAGATCGCCCGCACCGTGTCGGCCGTCGCCGCCGTGCAGAGCGCGCGGGTGCACCTGGTGCTGCCCGAGCGGTCGGTCTTCGTGAGCCGCACCGAGCCCGCGTCGGCCTCCGTGGTGCTGCGCCTCCACCCCGGCGCGACGCTCGGTCGCGGCGAGGTGCAGGGCGTGGTGCACGTCGTCGCCGCCGCGGTGCCCAACCTCGACGCGAACCACGTGACCCTGATGACCACCGACGGGCGCATGCTCCACCGCCCCCGCGCCGAGGGCGAAGACCCCGCCATGGCGGGCGGCGGCGAGGAGGATCCGACGCAGCGCGCCCGGGCCATGGAGACCGTGCTCGAGGAGCGCGTGCGCAACATGCTCGAGCGCGTGGTGGGCGAGCAGCACGTGGACGTGCGCGCCACCGTGGAGATGGACCTCGCGCGGGTCGAGCGCGTCGAAGACACCTTCGACCCGCAGCACACCGCGCTGCGCTCGGAGCAGAGCAGCTCGGAGCGCCAGGCGAACGCGCCGAACCTCGCGGTGGCGGGCGTGCCCGGCGCGGAGTCGAACCTCCCCGCGGGATCCGCCCCGGCGCCCGCGGCCGCGCCCACCGCGGGCCCGGGCACCGTGCGCACCTCGCAGACGCGCAACTACGACGTCACCCACGTGACCGAGCGTCGCGTGCAGACCCAGGGGCGGCTGAAGCACATCGCCGTGGCCGTGGTCCTCGACGGCGTGCGCCGCACGGAGAACGGACAGACCCGGGTGGTCCCCCGCGAGCGCGCGGACCTCGCGCGCATCGAGGCGCTGGTGAAGAGCGCCGTGGGCTACACCGAGTCGCGCGGGGATAGCGTGACCGTCGAGAGCGTGCCCTTCGCGACCACCGAGCAGGAGGTCGCGAGCCCCGCGGCCGCGCGCCGCGCCGCGGTGGTGCCCGCGTGGCGACGCTACGCCCCCATGGCCGGCGCGGGCCTCGCAGGGCTCGTGGTCCTCGGGGTGCTCGCGTCGGTGCTGCGCCGCCGTCGGAGCGTGGACGCCGCGCCCGTGGAGGCCGAGCTCACCCGCCCCGCGGCGCTCGCAGCCCCGGCGAGCATGGACGACGCCATCACCGCCAACGCGGTGGAGCCCGAGGCGCGCCTCGAGGGCGCCCACGCCCGCGAGCTGGAGGGAGGCGACCGCCTGGACTACCTCCGCCAGCGCGCCATCGAGCAGGCCCAGCAGGACCCGGCCACCGCCGCCCTCGTGCTGCGCTTCTGGCTCGGCACCCTCGACGACAGCGCGGCCCCGCAGACCCAGTCGCTGCTCGACGCCGCGGAGTAGTTGACGTTCACCACGCCGCGCGCCTTTCCAGCGCGCCCCTCTCCGTGTGCCAGGTGGCCGCTGCCCGCGCGTTCCTCCACCGCGTCGCCCCAACGACATCTCACGGCCGCTTCTCGAAGGTCCTTGCGGACCGGGTCACCTCGCCCAGCAGGCGTTGTGCTCGACCGTCGGCACGCGTCGGAGTACGAATCCTCAGAGACGATGACCCGGGACGAGATCGAGACCGCGCTGCGCGCCCTCGGCCAGATCGCGCAAGCAGAGTCCCACCACGTCGAGCTGTTCGCGGTGGGCGGCGCGGTCATGGTGTTGAAGTTCAACGCGCGCCTCGCCACGCGCGACGTCGACGCGGTCATATTGGCGCCCGCCCCGGCGAGTCATGTGCGGGCAATGGTCGAGCGCGTCGCCGATCGTCTCGGCTGGCCGGCGGACTGGCTCAACGACGGCGCCAAGGGGTACGTGGGCGCGGACGTGCACGGCGAGGTCCTCTTTGCCGCGCCCGGGATCACCGTGCGTTGCCCACCGATGGCCCAGATGCTCGCGCTGAAGCTGAGCGCCTGGCGTGATGACGTCGACATCACCGATGCCGAAGTCGTGCTCCGCGCCATGGACGGCGCACGCGACGTGCTCTGGTCCGAGGTCGCGGCGTACCTTCCGCGTGGACAGGAGCTGAAGGCGCAGTACGCCTTCGATCAACTCTGGGAGGAGATCCATGGCAACGAGGCTTGAGCGTCTGGCGTTGGCGGTGCTCGCGCGGGAGGCCCTGGAGGCGCGCAGCCTCGTTCAGGAGATGGTGCGCGCGGGTCTCGCCGCGGAGTTGTCGGAGCCCGCGACGCACGACCACGCGGCGCGCGTCGTGGCGGCCGCGCTCGCCGAGCTCCTTGCGCAACGCCACGGGCTCGATGCGCCCGCGTGGACGGCCTCCGAGGGGGCGCTCGCGGAGCCCTTCTTCGCGCTGGAGCGGGCCACGCGCTGGCCGATCCTCCGCGCCGAGTGTGAGCGTGAGGCGCCGACGCCCCTGCGACGCCGCAGGATCTATGCCCCTGCGACCTTCCTCACCTACGCGTAGCGCGTGACGGTGGCGGGCCTTCACCCTCAGGTTCCCGGCGCCCACGAGGACCCTCCGCGAACCCGCGCGGAGACTTCGCCGACGCTGGAGGCCACGTACCGAGCGCGGGAGGGCGTTTCGCGAGGGCGGGAGGACACTTCGCAGACCCGCAAGGCGGTTTCGCGAACCCGGGCAGGGACTTTGCCAACGCGAGGGGCGGCTTTGCAGACCCGGGAGGCGCTTCTCGGGGAGGTCGAGGCGGGTTCAGCAGTCCGCGAGGAGGGTTGCGATCTCCCGGTCGCGCTTCGCCGCAAGGCGCACGAGCTTTCGAATGCTGTTCCAGCGGGCGCGCTGGGCGAGGACGGCGTCTCTCTCGCGCTCGGTGGCCTCCAGCGCGCGGCGGAGGTTGGGCCCCTCGGCCACGGCCGTGCGGGCGTCGTCGGCCAGGGCGCGCAGGCGCTCCGCGGAGATCCCGCGCTCGGTGAGCGCGCGAACGATGGGCTCACGGCCGGTCTCCTGCACGGCCTCGATCCACTTCACCAGCCCCGCGAGGCGGGTGAGGTCGTCCTCCCGTGTGACCCGGGTCACCCGACGCAGCACCTCCGACTCCTCGGGCGACGGCGCGGGCGCCTCCGCCTCCGGACGGACCTCCCGAAGCTGAAATCGCTCAAAACTCAATCGCCGAAGGAACAACGCGAGGTCGGTGTCTCCGCCGCGTTCCAGGTCGGCCACCACGGCGGGGATCCGCGCCCGGAGCTCGGTCTCCCGGGTGCGCAGGGTCGCGAGCGCCGCCGCGCGAATCGAGATCGTGGTGGATTGCTCGGCCTCCTGCGCGCGCTGCTCGGCGTCTGCGGACGCTGCCGCGCGGCCCTCGCGAAGGATGGCATCGAGGTCGTCGGGGAGAATCCCCACCTCTCGTGCGAGCGCGGCGTGGGTCGACTGGAGTCGTTCGGCGAGCGCCGTACGAGCGCTCACCTTGTCGTTGAACGTGTCCATGGAGAGGATCCCTCGGGTCGTGGAGGGCGACTGTCGCCCTCTCCACGATTTCATGCAACGACGCGTGATTCCCGCGCAAGGGAGAACGTGCGGGGCGGGGATGGAATCAGGGGATCGTGAGGCTGTGGTAGCCGTAGACCGCGCCGTCTTCCCAGGCCACGAGTTGAAACGCACCGTGGACAACGATGTCCCGGGCCAACTGTGCGGCGTTGGTGGATTCGACGTCGACCTCGAAGCCGTAGCTCTCGCGGGTGCCATAGGCGTGCACCATGCACAGCCCAGTGGGGCCGAGGTTCGCGGCGAAGAGGTAGGCTCCGTCTGCTCCGCCCGCCCGCGGTGCGATGTTGGCGCGGTAGAAGGGCACGCCGATATAGTGGAACACCGTGAGCCCCGTGCGGGGGTCGAGCTTCCAGCCGCAGTTCCCGTTGAACCGGGAGACGGGCGTCTTCATCAGGGCCGTGAGCATCGCGTTGTTGCCGACGAGGCAGTGCACGCCCTCGCCCAGACCGCGGCCCGTGGTCGAGACGAGGCCGAGGAGGTTGGCGGCGGCGTCGTCGAGGGACACGCCCGTGCCGTTGAGGAACTGTGACGGGGTCGTGCCCGCGGCAAGGTCGGCGAAGCCGAGGAAGCTGGCACTCGCAGTGACGACACCCGTGCCCACCGCTTGATCCAGCCCAAGGAGCAGGCGGTTGGTGGCGGCGACCACCCGCCAGGCCGACGGATCCTGCGACGCCGAGGGCGAAACGGCGCTGTCGACCTTGAGCGCGGTGACCCGCAGGCCCATGCGAACGAGGGTGTAGTTGTCCGTCCCAGGTGAGGTGGAGGGGCCTTCGAAGATCGTGGTGGGGAAGGGCGTGTAGATCGTCTGCGCGGGGTCGTTCGCCCAGATCGAATCCTTCTGGACGACCACCTGGAGCTGAGTTCCCAGCGCCACCGTCGCCGTGACCACCGTGAGGGGGTTGCCCTTGACGAAGGGCAGCGCCTGGAGGAACTCGCTCGGCGCAACGTTCGTCTTGGCGCTCGTCGCGATGACCCAGGTGTTCCGCTCGGGGATGTACACCGGGTTGGAGAAGTCGCGCGCTCCGGGCGTGCGCTGCGTAGCGTCTTGCCGAAAGAACGAGTCCGCAGCACCGAGAAGAGGGCCTGCGTTCGCACTGGATCGAGGGATGGTTCCCTTCGCAGCCGCGGTGGCGATGGCACTGAACGGATCTGCTTGAATGCCGGTCTCGGCAGACGTCAAGATCGCACCTGGATTCAAATACGGCGTCTTCATTGAGCCTCCTGCGGGTGTTGTCGAGTCACACATGCAACCCGATTCGGGACTGCGAGAATGGGAACCCTGAGAAATGTCGACGCCAACGGGAGTATTGCTGCTCCAACGCAAGACGTCAGCCAGACTCCAGCCCAGTGAGGCGTCGAGGGAGCCTGCAGGGAGGGCTTCAGCAGAATCATTGTTTGACTTCATGTGGCCTTTCTTCCGCATGGGACGGCGTTCGAAACCTTCACCCGTCAGTCACCGATTCCGAGTGCAATCCTCGAAGAGTGCATCAATCTGATTCTGGTTGGCAAATCGGGGGAAGGCGCCGACACTCACTGGAGGAATGTAGAACGTCGAAAGAAGAAAAATCTGACCAAGTCGACCTACGATCGCAGAATATCCGAACTCAATAGCCCTCAGTGGGATGAACAGTTTAAATTGCACCGTACCGAAACCTCTTGGTGTGAACTGCAAGGGAAACGCGGACGCCGAGTTATTGTCGAGGCGCTCAATCGAAGGATCCAACGAGACCTCTTCCAACTGGATTGCTGGGTTGAGGAGCGGGGCGCCGGCGCCAAACACGGACAGGTTGATGAGAGTCACCGGCAAGACACCTTCAACGAACAGACTGATCCGCACAACGAGTCCAAAATCTGCAACAATGTCACTGCAAGCGCGATTGAATCCCCAGAGGATTTGAGCGTTTTCGACACTTACGGCAGACTGTGCGCCCCCAAGCGCCCTCGAAACAAGCGCCGAACGAAATGGAGTGAAGACGAAGGCCAGATTCTCTCCGATGAATCTGAACTCCGCATCCATCGGAGACTCGAGCAAATTCGGCGCCATTAGTTTGGGACCGAGAGAAGAGTCAGGGCCGAACAGACCCTCTGCAAATCCCTCGATATCCAGCCGAACTTTGCCACTACCGTCCTGCCAGAACAGAATGGTCGTCGACTCCGGGAAAATCTTTCGAAGCTCCCCAATCAACTTTGCTCGAAATTCATCAACTCCCTCCCCGAGAGCCCCTCGCAGAACTGTGGCGCGAAGCGACTCAGACCACAATATCGCTGAAACCAGAAGGAGAAGCGGCGAACGTCCAAGAACGGGCAGGATGCCGGTCAGGATGTTCACGTCAGGCTCAACCACAATCGAAACCCGATGTCGCTGCCCAACGCGGTTAGTAGTTGAAACGGAAACTTTGGTGACGAAGTCAATGTTGGTTCGTACGATATCACCACCTGAAAATGTCAGGAGTGCCCTCAGGGCTCCGCCCAGAGGACCAATCGGGATATTCGCAAATAGACGCACGTTGACGGTTGGCCCGCGATCGTGCCAAGCCACAGTTGGAGCTTCTACCAGCCTCACTGAAAAGTCCTCTGGGCGACCGACAAACAGCGCCTGAAGGTTTGAAATATGTGGCACGTTTAGCCGCATACCAGGAAGTCCTTCCGCGACCTGTCGCATCTGCCGCTCGTATTCGATTCCGAGCGTCGGAAAGGAACCCAACACTCCTCTGAAGGCGCTGGCAAAAACAGAATAGGTTGGACAATGGGCGTCGAGTGTCTCCACGATCGCCCGAGCTGCTTCAGAGGACATCCCGGGGCTCGGAGGCTGCAGGCCAGCGACGATCCGACGCGCTTCGTCGAACCGATCATCAACCGCTCGTGTCGCCTGTCGGATATTTCGAACTCTGAGCACCTCCGTCAGAATGGCTCTGTCGCGGATCAGGCAACCGCGATCCAGGGGCTCTAGCATCGCTCGGGCCTCATCGACTTCGAACACAGAAGGTGGCATCGCGGTGCCGTTGGGCTGAAAGGCAGCTGTGACGTACCGTAGGAACTCGTGCTCAAACATGCGCGTGGCCTGCACATGAGAAATCCCATACATCTCCATGTTTGATGCAACTACTTGATCAATCGCGTCACAAGCAGTATCAAGTATGCTCAGAACGAGACGGTCTTCATCGGTGAGCGCATCTTGCGTTTTGTTGCGAATGGTGTTTGCGAGGTAAATCAAGGCGTACGAGGAGGCGGGCGAACTCCGCCCTGGATCCGAGCGTGCCAACACATCGTGTGCAGAACAAGCTCCCGATCGAAACCAGTGATTCAGTCGTGAACGAGCCTGATCTCGGAGAGAGTCATTTACAGTCTCCTGATCAAACATTGCATTGACCGCAACCGAGTGTGCGGCACGCCGATATGCAAGCGCCAACTCCGAGAGGAAGTCTGGAATCACCTTGCCGAGCTCCGCCAGCAATAGAAACGGAACCAGTGATCTAGAGACAAACAAACCGATCGCCTGCGCCGCCTCTACTGGCCGTGAGCGCGTGAAGAAAGATTCCCAAAACGTTCTCGTCTGCTGCTCCAGTTGCATTCTCAGTAAGTAGACAGAAGGGTCCGGCACCGATGCGTCTGTGCTCGGTCTCGCCGGAACGATTCGTCCCTCTGTCATCTGGACATAGACCTGAAGAGCGCTGTCACCGTCAAATGTCTCAATAATCCTCGCGCCCACATTGAGAATTGTCAACGCATCGCTACCAGCAATCGAACTAACAACATTCTGCAACTCGCGCCCGAGACCACCCGGTGCAAACACCGACATCGACGAGAGTGACTGGGCGATTGGGGAAACGATACCATTGTACGCCCCTTGCCAAATTGTCGGCAAGATGGTCGGAGTACCAGCAGGAGGAGTCTGGCCGGTCAATCTTGCCAGAACAATTGTCGCGTTAGCTGCAATTTCGAGCTGTGCCTGCCGGTAAATATTAAACGACCTCCCGCTTGCCACAGAGCGTATGACGAGGTTCCCCAATCTGAGGCCAAGTGTTACACTTGGAGTCGGGACACCAAACACGTTCGCGCGAGAATTGACCGGAAAGACGTCGACATCCAAATCCAACTCGAACTGAGACGAGACGGAAGGGTTGGTCGTGGTATATGCCCTGATCAGCAGAGTAAGGAGAATCCGAGCCCCGTTTCTGGAACTGCTCGAACCGATCTGTAGTCCGAACGTGTCGAGGCTTCCTTGAACTGAAGTGGAAAATGATGGGGCAATGTAGTTAAAAACGCCGCGAGGTGAGTTTCGATGCGCCATCGGTGGTTCGATCGACGGGTCATAATCGTCGCGAGCGCCGACATTGCATGTGAGGACGTCGATCTGCCCTAGACTGTAGGTGCCTGGTTGTTGGTTTGGTTGGACGGTAAGGACGTCTCCCAAGTTAGAATCAAGGAGGTTGACGTCAAAGAAAACTCCGATGGCGCCTGGGAGTTGGGGGTAAGGCCCCGTAATTGTTGTCGACAACCGCACCTGCCTCGCAATCTGATACGCGAGGATCGCAGCAAGCGCGTCTACTTTCATCAATGCCGAGAAATTCATGTTTCACCTAACCAGGAATCCACCCATCGGAAACGAATCCAACCGCATGGCAGGTCCACTTTCTCCCGTCGGCGAAACCTCCATCGTATAGAGCCGTTGAGAACAAACTACGATCAATTCAGTTGCGCCGTCTCCGTCGTAGTCGCCTGTCGCTGCAACCGCCGCTGTGCGAGTGGCTTCTGCAGACGTGCATCCCGCCATTCCCGTGATGGAGAATGGAGGTCCTCGCCTCCATCCTGTAGAACTTCCGAACAGCACCGTCACGGAGGCTACTCTCCAGTCGTTTTCAACTCTAAAGTCAAGGTCGTCAAGGTAGCCGTCACGATCAAAGTCCTGCAAGTGGCGTGAATAGTCTCCTCTGCTAACAGGATACGATTCGAGACGACGCCACCCCGGAGACACACCCTCCGTCAAGCGAAAGTAGGACGCATCTCTTGGGCTCAAAGAGAATGTGCCCACGGCCACGTCGAGAACTCCGTCTCCATCGATATCTGCAAGCGACGTTGTCCAACTTCCTAGTGAATCTCTCGCCGAACATCCTGGACCGAGGGGAGACGGCGTAACCGGGAAGCGCCCCTGGTATGCGGCGAGATCAAACCGGGTCAACGTTCGTGGCATGTCACAGAGATTGCTGAGCAGAAAATCTCGACGTCCATCACCATCCAAATCGCCAACTGCCAATGGATACCATGTCGATGCACTGCCAAACGCGAAGACTTCACGCCGAAAAGGCACTCGGGTTTCATTGCCGAAGAACACTACGACGCGTGGACCTTCGTTACCTGACGTGCTTATGGTTCCGACTCCGAAGTCTCCGAAGCCATCGCCATCAACGTCACCCAGAGCTCTATACTGAGCCGTCAACGTCGGCGCGTCGTTCGCAAACATCGTCATAGCGACCGGACTGAGTCCTTCTCGTTGCGAGCCCCAATAGACATCAGCGAAGTTGCTGACACAGCCCTCACAGGTTCCCGCCGCTTGATACATCAGTACATCGCCCAAACCATCTCCGTTGACGTCTCCAACTGCCACAGAACTCATGTACCGGGGGTGGGCATCGAGCCTGACGCCTGACAGCACCAATCCTCCAGGGCTCCCGAGTAGAAGTCTTGCGTTGGTTCGCGTATCTTCTGCGACCACGTCTTCGATCCCGTCGCCGTTCACGTCGAGATAGTGCCCATAGTAGTAATCGGTGAGATCATGTCGGGACCGCACTCGAAATTGCCAGATATGAGACGCCTCACTCGTTGCCCCGTTGCCGCGTCGAACGCGCCAGAAGTGCGTACCGATGTCCAGCGGTGCCGCTGGCTTGAATCTCCCCAGGTCGTTTGTTTCGCTCTGAATGACCACCGTACAAGCACGATCTTGACAGATTTCTACCGTCTGCATCACGCCGGGTTCGTTCACCCAGGTGAGGGTCGGCCGATGGGAGGACACGTAACTCGTTGACATGGGTGCAAGGAGACGTGGTCGATTCCCTTTGTTCCCCGCGTCGACCTGGACATTGCCTCCGTCCGCGGGCGCCAGTTCTGATCGATCGCTGACCGAGTTGCGATCGCTGGTTGAGGACGAGGCGTCCATGGCGCCGACCGTCCCGGACGCGGTGTTGGCACAGGCGACGTGCAGTAGGGTCCCGAGTGCCGCCCCCCAGGTGCCCCGTCCAGCGCGCACCCCCGCTCTCGGCCCTCCCGTTGCCATGAACCAGCGGTACCGCCGCCCACGCGCGGCGTCAAACGACGAGAGGAAATTTTTTTTCCGGCGCATGACGTCCGTCATTATCGCCAGAACAGACGCATGCCGCTCACCCGGCGGCGGAGCCTTCTGTCGGCTACCGCTGGTGTGTCGCCAGCTTTCGACGGTCGTTCTCACTGGCACCGCGGGCGCTCCACCCCCACGCGCGGTTTCGCGTGGCTTCGTCGCCGAGGAGGCAGCCTCGCGAGCTCGCTGTGACGACGGGGAAGCCACGCGCGCGTGGGGCGGTGTCGCGCCGTCCCCGCGCGTCCCGCGTCAGTGGCGACGCGCGCGGAACAGCAGCCACACCACCCCGAGCACCGCCCCGAAGGAGAGCAGCATCGCGAACACCGCCACCACCACGCGGCGCGAGCCCGAGGGCTTCGCCGCGGGCGCGGGGACGGGCGCGCGAGGCGCGGGCGCAGGCGCCGGGGGCGCGGGGGGCGCGGCGGGGGCGGGCACCACCGCGGGCTTCGGCGCGGGGGCCGCGGCGGCCTGCGCGGCGGCCTGCATGCGGTAGCGACGGGTCATCTCCATCAGCGCGCGGGGGTCGCGGTTGGAGCGCATGGTCGAGAGGGTGTCGGCCACCGCCGCCGGCGCGACGCCCGCGAAGATCGCCGCGGCGTCGAAGCTCACGGTGCGCGCCTCGGGGAGCTCGGGGAGCTCGTACGCCGCCCGCGACGCGGCCACCTCCGCGGGGATCTGCACCGGCGCGGTGGTCGTCGAGAGCAGCTCCGGGGCGATGTCGTCGGCGGTGTACTGGTAGCGCAGCGCGCGGGGATCATCGGCCGAAGGCGCGTAGTCGTACGACGGCGCCGCCACCGCGTGCGGGGAGGTGGGGGCGTCTCCCGCGGGCGCCGGGGCCTCGGGCGACACATCGGCCGGGGCGGCGTGGGCGACGTGCGTGAGGGGCTGATCCCACGCGGGCGTGAGGGCCTCGAGCATCGCCTCGACGCTGGCGTAGCGACCGTCGCGCTCGGTGGTGAGGGCGGTCTGCAGCGCGCGCCATACGGCCTCGGGCACGTCCCCGCGGCCGCGGTAGCGCTCGGAGGAGGTGGCGTCGGGGATCGCCGCGAGGAGCTCGAAGCACAGGAGCCCGAGGGCGAAGATGTCGGTGCGACGGTCCGCGGGTTCGCCCTGGAACTGCTCCGGGGCCATGCACGCGACGCCGCGGGCGCTGCCGGGGTCGGCCTCGATGGGGTCGGCGAAGGGCACGATGCCGAAGTCGAAGAGCCGCGCGCGGAGCCCCGCGTCGCCCTCGCGGAGCATCACGCAGGCGGGCGAGAGCCCCTCGTGGATCAGCGCCGGAGACTCCCGGTGCGCCGCGCCGAGGGCCGCGCCGAGGTGCGCGATGATGACCTTGAGGTCCTCCAGCGACGGGAGCTCGCCGCGGGCGCGGTGGTCGTCGAGCCAGGCGCCCACGGAGCGCAGCGCGCCGTGCTCGTGGACGGCGAATTCCCGCCCGTTCCACACCCCGTGGTCCACCAGGGGCAGCACGTGGGGGTGGCGCAGCGCGCGGGCGGCCTCGAGCCGCGAGAGCACCATCGGCGTGAGCCCGGCGTCCCCCGCGGGGAGGAGCTTCACCACCACGGGTCGGTCGGCGAAGCGCGCGTCGTTGGCGCGCCACGCCTCGCCGATCCCCCAGTCGGTGACCCTCTCCGTGAGGGTGTATCGGTTGTTGACGACGTCGCCCGCCGCTGCGCTCACCGCGTCTGCCATCGCGCGGGATCAACAGGGATCCCGGCGCAGGTGTCAAGCGCGACCGCGGGTCAGGGCCGTGCGGCCTCGATGCGACGCTTGGGCTGGTAGCGCGTGGGCTCGGGGTCGTGGTCCGACGGGCGGCCGAGGCGGGCGTAGCGCTGGTCGAGGGCGGCGCGGAGGGCGGCCTCGTCGACCATGCCGTTCTGCGCCCGCGCGCGGTCGCGCAGCGTCGCCGGGGACCACCGCAACGGCCCCCGCGCCACCACGTGGATGCGCACCTCCGCGGATCGGTTCTCGACGTAGTGGTACCGCGCCACGTTCACCATCATCACGCTCCCCGGGCGGAACGGCACCGCGCGGGTGAAGGGCCCCGCGGCCCCGTTGGGCTCCGTGTCGATCATGAACTCGCACCCCTCGGGCATGTTCAGCGCGATGTTGATCGATCGCATCACCTCGTGCTGGGGGTCGTCGATGTGCGGCGCGATGCGCGTGCCCGGGCGCAGCGCGAGGAAGGCCACGGAGTGCGCGCGGTCCCAGTCAAGGAGCTCGCGCAGCAGGGCCATCGTCGCGGGGCACTCCGCGGCCACCGGGGTGGTCTCGTAGCGGTCGTTCGGGGAGATGTGCGCCACGGCCACGCGCGAGGGATCGCCCCCGAGCGCGCGCAGGCCCAGGCCCCGCCAGTGGGTGATGCCGTAGCGCGGATCGCTCTGGTACGGCACGAAGCGATCGACCAGCGCCGTCGCCTCGGCGAGGCAGGCGGCGTGGTCAAAGGTCACGCCGAGGTCGATGAAGGGCACGAGCTCGAGGTGCTCGTCGATCTCGCGCTCCGAACGCGGATCGCCCGCCGCCGCGGTGCCCCAGCGCGTCGAAGCCGGGTCCCTGGGTGCGTTGTTCATAGCGCCCCGGATCGTATCACGCGCGCGGGCGCATCCCCCGCTCGCCGAAGACCGCGAGGTAGTCCGTCGGCACGCCCACGCAGCGCGTGCGCGCGGAGCACCCCGCGCAGGCCGCGCCGAGGACCCTCCCGCCGCGCTCTCCCTCACTCACATCCCGCTGCGGCGCAAGCTCTTCGGTCGCGCAGAGGGGGAAGCCGCTCATGCCCAGCACCCGCGCCTCGACCCCGCCCGCGCGCAGCGCCCGCGCGGCGGCGGTGAGGTTGGGCCGCACGAGGTCCAGCGGCGCCATCGCGGCGCGGTACCGCCCGTTGTCGAAGTACCGCGTGGGCAGGCTGTACGACACCCGCCGCACGCCGCGCAGCCGCCCGACGACCAGCGCTGCGTGGTCGGCGAGGCCCTCAACGGTGCGCGCGTCGACCACGGCGTGGATCCCCACCGCGAGCCCGTCGCGCAGGCACGCGTCGAGTCCCGCGAGGGTGCGCGCGTGCCCGCCTGGCGTGCGGGTGACGGCGTCGCTCACGGCCGCGTCGGCGCTGTGCAGCGACACCACCAGCTCGTCGAGCCCCGCGTCGCGCAGGGCGCCGCGGAGGACGTCGTCGGCGAGGTGCATCCCGTGGGTCTCCAGCACCACGTGGGCGCCTTGAGACTTCGCGCGGCGCACGAGGGCCGGGAGGTCTTCGCGCAGCGTGGGCTCGCCCCCCGAGAGGATGATCGACGCCGGGCGGGCCGCGAGCATCTCGTCGAGCCACGTCGCGAAGAGCGCCGCCGGGGGATCTGTTGCGCGGCGGTTCTGCCAGCAGACGTCGCAGTCCTGGTCGCAGCGCACGCCGAGCCAGAGCGCGCCCACGGGGCCGGGCATGAGGAGCCGAAAGTCTTCGTCGCGGCCGGGCGCGAGGGGGAGGTAGCGCGCCACCGCGTCGAGCGCCTCGCGCAGCGCGGGCGTCATCACCGCGGGCTTGTCGGCGGCCATCGCCCGGTCGCGCAGGGCGCGCAGCCAGAGCGCCGTGGCCGGTCGCTGAAAGGGGTCATCCCCCGCGGGGCTGTGGTACCCCCACCCCAGCCGCGCGCCGCGGAACCAGGCCTGGCGGGTCATGGTGCGGTCGAAGGCCTCGAGGGTGACGGCGCCTTCGGGGAGCGCGACGGTGATCCGCGCGAGCCAGCCAGCTCCCTCGGCGCGCTCCAGCGCGAACGCGGTCACCGCGGTGTCGTCGAGGCCGATGAGCGCGCCGAGCGCCCGACGCGCGTCAGAGACGTAGGCGTCGACCCAGGGCGTGAAGCGGTGTGGGGTCACCTCGCGCCGAGCGCGTCGACCTGACGCACGATCTCGTCCTCCTGCGCGACGAGCCGTCCCATGATCTCGCGGTAGAGGGGCACCGCGGCCTCCTCGTCGAGGCGCGGGTCGAGCCGGGAGTACCAGAAGCCGATGCGCGCGCCCTTCACGAGGGTCGTCGGGCAGTGGGCCACGTCGTCGCCCTGGATCGCGTGGAGCACGCCCTGCTCGTCGCGCGCGCGCAGGGAGATCGTGTTGTCGGTCACGAAGAAGGCCGTCGCGTCCGCCCGCCACGGCTCCGGCAGCGCGCCCCGGAGCAGGTCCACCAGCGACTGCGAGAGGGCCCGCGGGTCACGTCGCCGACGCGGCCGCGGCGCGCCCGGCACGACCTCGGGGGGCGGGGGCACAAAGGCGAAGATCTCGCCCTCGTGCGCGGCGAAGGACCGCAGCACCTCGAGGTAGGCATTCACGAGCGGGGTGGGCGTGACCTCGGCGTTCACGCCCTCGTGGGAGAACCCGAGGCGCTGCCCGCGCACCAGCGCCTTCGTGCCGCTGAAGAGATGCTGCCCGTCGAGGCGATGCGCGCGCCCGTCGGCGTCGCGAAACCGCACCAGAAAGCCCTCGTCGGTGAGGTACGCGCGGACCTCGTGGCGCCATGCCTCGGGCAGCAGCGACGTGAGGAGCGATTGCAGGCCCGCCGGGGCATCGAGCAGGGCGGGGACATCGGGGGTGGGGTCCACCGTCGCATCGGGCTCACCGCGCGGCGCGGGACGTCGGAGCGCGACGTCGAGGGCCGCGACGATGGCGGGCTCGTTCGCCACGAAGCGCTTCAGCGCCTCCCGGTAGCGCTCGTACCACGCGAAGGTGTCGGCCCGCGGGTCGCGGATCACATACGCGAAGGCCAGGCGATCCCCACGGACCATGGCGCCGACGGCCGGGTCGACGTAGCGACCGTCGAGCGCGAGCGGGATGCCCGCCTCGTCGGTGAAGTGGACCTCGAACCCGTCGAGCGTCGAGAACGCGACGACGTTGTTTCGCCACCCCTCGGGGAGCGCGTCGACGAGGGTGGCGCGCAGCGCGGGGGGCGCGGGGGTGCAGTCGGGGCGCGGGAGGCTGGGCTCCAGCACGAAGGGCGACAGCGCCGTCTCGTGGGCGGCGAGGGCCTGGAGGGCCGCGCGGTAGGCGTCGAGGAGGTCCAGCGCGTCGACCTCGGGGTCGACCTCGATGTAGGAGTACGCGAGGTTCTCCCCCTCCACCGTCGCGACGACATCGGTCTGCGGCACCCGGATGTCGAAGGCGTGCTGGTGCCCGGCCTCGTCGCAGAACCGGATGGACAAGCACCCTGACGCGCGCTCCACGCGCACGTCATGTCGCCACCCCGCCGGCAGGATCTCTTGAATCAGCGCCAGCAGCTCAGGGGTCTCTGTGTTCCGCGTTTCTTCCATGGGGGCGGGGAGCTTACGACACCCCGCCCCGCCGTGAGAAGCGCGTCCGAAATGCCTCACAGTTCACGCGATTCGAGCCAATCTGCGACAATGCGGGCATGGGACCACCTACGCTTCCTCGGGGGCTCGTCCCCCTTCTCTTCACGCTGATCATTGCAGCGTGCACGAACACCAGCTCGCTGGTGGGGCCCGCATTCCCAGATGGCAGCGCCGACCTCGGCGCGATCGACGCCTCGGACGTCGCGTGCGGGGTGGGACAGACCGCCTGCGGCGCGAGCTGCGTGTCGATCGCGACCGATTCGCAGAACTGCGGCGCGTGCGGCCGCGCATGCGGCGCCGGCGACGTGTGCCAGAACGGCGGGTGCGTGCCCACCTGCGGCGCGCAGGAGACCCTCTGCGGCGGCGCCGACGCGGGCCTCACCTGCGTGAACGTCATGACCGACTCGCGGAACTGCGGCGTCTGCGGGCGCGCCTGCGACAGCAACCGCGTGTGCTCCAACGGCGTGTGCACGTTCATGTGCCGCCCCGGGCTCACCGAGTGCACCCGCGCGGGCCAGGGCGACGCCGGCAGCGAGCGCTACTGCGCCGACACCACCTCCGAGCGGACCAACTGCGGCGCCTGCGGCAACACCTGCATGGACGGCTACGCCTGCGAGGCCGGCCGCTGCCGCCTGCGCTGCGAGGAGCTCCGCACCGCCTGCCCGAACCCCATGGCCGACGCCGGCGCCACCGGCGGCGGGGAGTTCTGTGCGAACCTCAGCACCGACATCCAGAACTGCGGCGCCTGCGGGATGCGCTGCCCCTTCGGCCAGCTCTGCTCGGGCGGCACCTGCGCGACGATGTGCGGCGCGGGGCTGAC
>JBILLI010000558.1:0-5177 GCA_044376155.1 Polyangiales bacterium | reverse complement strand
AGCGCCTCGATGACGAACCGCGGGGAGATGTGACCCGGGCGAACGTAGACGATCCCCACCATCCGCTCGCCCGCGTGCACCGCCAGCGCCCCGAAGTCCGCGTCGTGGGTGAGCACCACCCGGCCGTCGGCATGCGCGCGCCGGAGGACGATGATGTCCGCCGCGCCGATAAGCCCCAGCTCGACGACCGTCACGACGTCCCTCCCTTGGGCACGTAGCGAGGTGACGACCTCCGGGTGCACGTTCTCGTCTGCCAGGAGCGGCAGCGCCAACGGCTTCACGCGGAGATCTTCAGATCCCACATCGTCTGCTCGCGCACGGCGCGGGAGGCGAAGTCGAACGCGGCCTGGAAGCCCTCGATCGTCAGGTGCGGATAGGCGCGGAGAACATCGTCGCGCGTCGCTCCGCTCGCGACCAGTTCGAGCACATGCTCGACGCTGATGCGCGTGCCGCGAATGCGGGGCTTCCCACCGAGGGTCTCAGGGTCCGAGACGATCCAGTCGCTCATCGCCGCAGTGTGCCGCGAGGGCGTGGCACCGCGCAATCAGCGCCCTCGCACCGCATCACTCCACCTCCGGCAACCCCGGCCCGCCCCCGTCGTCGCCCTTCTTCTTCCGCCCCCGCTTCGCCGGCGTTGCCCATGATGAACGCTCGCACCGCCGCGAGGTCGGGCTCTGCGTTTGCGGCCATGCGTCGAGGCTCGCGCGGACCTCACCCCCGCTGCCGCTGACGGAGGGGTTACCTCACACCGACGATGGGATTGGCGTCGTCGACGGTGAGCCCGTCATCGCGTCGCGGAGATCTCCGAACATCGAAATCCCACCGCGGGGCTCGCGCGGGTCATCGGCGGCGCGCCCGCGGGCACCTCAATCACCCCTTGGCCGCGATACCGCCGACACCGATAGGTCACCACGACGTGCGCGACGGCCGGGACGCCACCGACGGGATCAGGGGGCTGCGCCTCCCCGAGCCGAGCGTCGACGACGCACTCGCTCGCCGGGATCGAGACACGAACACCGACGAGGTGAGGCCCCTGGGAGCGCCCCACGACATCCAACGAGAACAGCGGCCCCTTGTCCGGGCCCTGTAAGCGACAGCGCGTGGTCCGCTCCGTCGGTGGCCGATCGCCCTCCGCAGACGCCGGGGCAGAGGAACCGAGCAACTCCGGGCCGACGTCGAGCAGCACGCCGGGTGGCGTCGCCAAACTCGAACCCTCGTCGCAGCCGAACGACGCTGCGAGGCAAATTAGAATGCCGAGGATGCGACCCATGGACGTCGCTTGTAACAGGGCGACGCAGACGCCAGGCAGTGATTGTCGAGCAAGCGGGCTGAGGACATCGGGGGCCGCGATGGCGCACGTGGCGTGAGCGGGCTGGGCCGATGCCGAGGCGGATGATGGCCATGCGTCAGCGCTCGCGCAGACCTCACCCCCGCTGCCGCGATGCCCCTCTCCATGAATGGCTACGCATTGGCCAAAAGTGTAGGTGCGCTGGCGCGAGGCTCCCGCGAGAGCCAGCGTGGCGGTGGTAGGGTCGAACTGTGATCCGAACGCTCGTCAAGGGGGTGCAAGTTCGCTTCGCATACACGGGATTTTCGTCAACTTCGGCGCAGACTCAGCGGGCCGAGGATGGGAGTTCCGCGATGCTTGACCGTCGCACCGCGTTGGACTCCTTATCCCCCATGGCGCGCGGAGCTCCCCGCGGACGATGCCGCGCCCCTCGACGACGGAGCCCTCGACGCGCTGATCAAGTTCCTCGTGGTGGAGGAGCGCGTGCTCGTCGACGCCGCCGCGGCGCTCTCTGCCGACGACGCGATGAGCGCCGTGATGGCCCTCGGCGACCGTGAGTCTCCGTTGTTCGTGCCCCTGCTCCGCGCGGCGGTGATGGGCGAGCTCGGCGACGGCGCGGCGCGCTCCGCGCTCAAGCGCATCGGGCGCTACGCCGACTGGCACGAGATGCAGGCCGCGGTGCTCGTCGCGCGAGACGGTCCCAACGCCGCGGCGCTCGAGCCCTACCTGAGCGCACGGCTGTCGATGTTGCCCGCGGACGTCGACCGCCCCCGCAGCGCCGCGTGCCCACCCTACCGCGGCCTCGGCGACGTCGACGTAGAGCTCGCGCACCCCGGCGTCTCCCCCGCGGCCTGCGCCGAAGTGCTCCGCGTCGGCCTGCGCGCCGCGCCGCGGGACGCCCGCGCCTGGGTGCAGTTCGCCCCCTGCGTGGTCCAGAAGGGGGCGGTGAGCAGCGACGCGATACGTTTGCAGAAGGGCCTCGAGCCGCTCGGCGCGAAGCTCGTGCTGCGCGGCCCCGACGCGCCGCCGCCCGCAGCGCCGCAGCGCCCGTGGTGGAAGCTCTGGTGAGCGCGCGCCTGCGCCGTCCAGGGGTACGCTCGGCGCCGATGGCGACCCCGAAGCCCGCGCTGCGCGACGACCGCGAGCTCGTCACGAAGCCGTAGGTCCTCGACGCGGCGCTGCTGGTCACCCACCGTTCTCGGGAACCTCATCGGAACGCCCGCGTGCATGGCCCCGGAGCCGCTCGTCGGCGGCACCGTCGATCATCGCGCGGACCTCTGCGCCGTCGCGGCTCGCGTCCCCCGCAGGGGCGCAGATGGCTCGCGGCGACGGCGGGCGAGACGGTGAAGGGCTACGCGCCGGGCGCGCGGGGGTGGCGCGCGCCGGTCGACGCGGCGATGCAGGCGTCGGACGGTTCAGCTCCGAAGGCCCATCGTGCGGAGCGCCTCGCGACGGACCAGCATCGGGGTGTGCCTGCGGCAGAGCGCTGTCGCGAGGCCGAGGGGCTCATCGGTCCCGGCGATCGCGAGCAGCTCCAACAGCGGCGCGTCGGCCCGCAGCGCGCGGATCGCGGGGTGGGGATCGTCCCCGGGCCTCAGGGGGCTCACGGGATTGATGTGCGCGGCCCAGCGGACCCGCGGGTCGGGGTCGCGGGCGAGCGCCTCCCAGACCTCGTCGTGCGGCGCGATCGCGTCGTCGTCGTCGTCGTCCTCGTCGGGCGAGGACGGCGGATAGGAGAAGGCGAGGGCGACGCGCACGCGCACGTCGGGATCGTGGAGCACCCGCGACGCCACATCGGCGAGCGCGCCGCAGAAGAGCGCGACCAGCTGCGACGCGCGCGCGAGCTCGGGGTCGTCCTCTCGGGGTAGTCGGTCGAGACGACCGTCGGTCCACGCGAGGCGCGCGAGGAGCGCACGGCGGAGCGCGCGCTCGCTCCCCTCGATCGCGTCGGCCATGCCCATACGCCCCTCCCAGCACGCCTCGAACACCGCATCCACCGCCGCGTCCTCGGGATCGGGGCCCAGCAGCGCCCGCGCCGCCTCACGCACGCCGAGATGGACCGCGTAGAGCCCCACGCCCTGCGTGGTGAGCCTGCGATCGGCCTCCTCGAGGTCCGCGTCCGCGGGGGGGATCTGATCCGCGTCGTCCGGCACGGGTCGACCGCGGAACCGTCCGACGACGGAGAGCACCCCGAGTCCTCGCGGGAACCGCGCCCGCAGGGACGCGCGCTCGCGCTCGCCGTGGGTCAGCTCCATCAGCAGGTCCCATCCCTTCGGGTCGCGCGCGTCGATCGCGCGCAGCGCGCGCGTGAGGGTCCCGCGCGCATCGTGGTCGTCAGGCCAGCGATAGACGAGGTCGCTCATCCACACCTGGATCCCGCGCTCGGACGGCAGGCCCCCGAGGCGCGCCGCGAAGAGATCGACGTGCTCGATGAGCACCGGGCCGAGCACGTCGGCGAGGAGCGCCCGGCGTCCCTCGATGCGCGCGCGGGCGTGACCCGCGGACGTGATCAGCGTGAGGTGCCGCGACGCGTCTCCGCGCGGGACGACCGAGCAAAGGTCGTCGCATCCGAAGAGCGCGAGCCACCCGAGGGGCACGAAGTCCGCGGCGCTCGCGAGGTCTGCGCCCGCGCCGGCGTGGTCCACGGGCGTGGGCCCGGGGGTCTCGAGGAGGAAGGTCCAGTAGGGCATCGGGCGCATCGTGCCCCACGTTCCAGCGCGTCGGGAGAGAGGGGATCGGACGTCCGACGAAGTTCGCCGTGGGCGATGTGCGCGCAGTGGCGCTCAACAGCCCCCGCGCGCGGACCTACGCGTCGCAAGGACCGTCGGCCGCGCTCTCGAGGTGGCGGGGCGGAGCGTCGTCAAGCCGCTCACGCCCTTCGGGAGTGGCGAGCTCGACGCGCGCCGGGCGCTCCTGCTCGCCCTGGGAGCGGTCCCGTGCCCTGCCTGTGGGATCTGCGCGGTGCGCTCGTGACGAGTTTCGCGGCGCGCTCCGCCACGCAGAACCGCCCGATGACGGGGCTTCTCTCCAAGACCCAACCGAGATGAGACCCGCGGGCGGGGCGCTCTCTCAAGCATTGCTTGGACGTGAATTCATTGCCGGTTGGTGGGCGCGTTCGTACAAGCCGGTGTCACCACCCGACACCGCGTTGGTGCGATGGGGAATCGCTGCGCGCGAGGAGCATCGACCTATGTCTCGTGCGATGGATTCGTCTGTCTCTCGTTCTCCGTGGCGCGTCGCGCTCGTCCTCTTGCTTGTCGCCGGCTGCAGCTCGAGCGCCGAGACGCCCGACGCACAGGCCCCCGCGGATGCGACCGCCACGCCGGACGTTGCGACCGCGACGGATGTGCCCATCGCCACGGATGCTCGGTTCGCGACGGACGTCGTGACGACGGACGTCCCTGCGCTCGATACCGCGACGACGACGGACGTCCCCGCGGTCGACGCCGCCGTGGATGGTGGCGCTCCCGACGCCCCGCCGCCGCCGCCAGCGCAGGCGCTCTTCGGCCGTGCGCGCCAACGCGGGCGGCCTCTTCGGCGTCGGAGGCGGCGTCGTCACCGCCGCCGGCGCCGCGACGTGGGACCAGTGCGGCGCAGGCCTCACGGCGGTCGGCCGCGACGCCCAGCCCAACGGCTTCTGGCTCCGCGCAGCGAACGACCTCGTGGAGCGGCGCCACGACGGCACCGTCGTCGCAGCCCGCGAGGACACGGGCGACGACGGCACGGTGCGGACGGGAACCGCGGGCATCTCCGCCGTGCACCGAGCGGGGCTGACGACGTGGGACTGGGCGACGCTGCTGAAGCGCGTCTGGGGGTTCGACGCGCTGGCATGCACGGGCTGCGGCGGGCGGATGCGGTTCATCGCGGTGATCAGCCACCGCGCCGTGAT
>JBILLI010000557.1:0-5189 GCA_044376155.1 Polyangiales bacterium | reverse complement strand
GTGCCATGGTCGACGTTGCCTCCGATGACCTGCTGACCACGAAGCGCGTCGCGGGGTCAAGACGTGCATCCGTGTACGAAATCTGCGCAGCGACCCGGCGGAGAACCGTCTGGACCCACGGCGCCGTCCGACCCGCGCGCGAGATCGGATCGCCCGCGGGCCCCGGTCGGGGCTATGGAAGCGTTCATGAACGCGAAACTCGTCCTCGTCACGGGCGCGACCGACGGCATCGGCCGCGAGACCGCCCGGCAACTCGCCGCGCGCGGCGTTGAGGTGATCCTGCACGGCCGCGACCCGGCGCGGTTGGAGGCCGCGGTCGCCGCCGTCGCGGCCGCGGTGCCGGGGGCCACGCTCCACACCGCCCGCGGTGACCTCTCGCGGCTCGACGACGTCCGCGCCCTCGCGGCCGACCTCGTCGCGCGCTTCCCGCGGCTCGATGCGCTGATCCACAACGCGGGGATCTTCGCGCAGGCGCGCGCCCTCACCGTCGACGGCTTCGAGTCGACGCTGGCGGTGAACCACCTCGCGCCCTTCGTCTTGACCCACCTCACGCTCGGTCCGCTGCGCGCCGCCCGCGGTCGCGTCGTGACGGTCAGCAGCGTCGCCCATCAGCGCGGGGAGCTCGACCTCGATGACCTCGCGCACGCCCGCGGCTTCTCGGGCTACGCCGCCTACGCCCGATCGAAGCTCTGCAACGTGCTCTTCGCGGCAGAGATGGCCCGCCGACTGGGAGACGCGGTGACCTCGAACAGCCTCCACCCCGGGGTGGTCAGCACCAAGCTCCTCGCCACGGGGTTCGGCATGCAGGGCAACGATTCGCTCGCCGAAGGCGCCGCGACCTCGGTGTTCCTCGCGCTGGACCCGAGCGTCGGCACCCACACCGGGAAGTACTTCGCAAAGTGTCGCGCGACCACGCCCTCGGCCCGCGGCCGCGATGGGGCCCTGGCGGCGGCGCTCTACGAGGCCTCGGCGGCGCTCACGGGGATCACCCCGCTGCCGATCCCCGCGGGCTAGACCGACGTTTCGGGATCACTCCTCCTCCCGGTCGGCGCGCCGCGGCGGACGTGAACCTCGGCGTGAATTCATCGTGGGACGTGGGCGATCTGGTGCGATCATCGCGCCGTGAGCGACGACGGCGACGCTTCGCGGCAGGGATGGCGGTCACCCGCGCGGTGGATGTTCGCCGCCGCGGTGTTGGGCTCGGTGTGGGTGGTGCGACCCTTCCTCGTTGAACTCGGCGCGGGGCTGGTCTTCGGCTACATCGCCGAGCGCCCGGTCGACTTTCTGCTCCGCAAGCTCCATCGGGAGAACCACGCCCGGTGGCGCGCGGCGCTGTCGGTCACCCTCGTGCTGGGCGCGCTGCTGCTGCTCATCGCGCCCGCGGTGATGGCGGTCTGGATCGCGCTGCGAGACATCGCGACCCTGCTCAACGACGCCACCCCGGGTCAGCTCGGGAGCCTCGGGCGCCGCATCGTGGAGTGGGCGCAGGCGCGCACGGGCGCGTGGGGCATGCGCCTCGACACCACCGACCTGCTGCGCCGCGCGCAGGGGCTCTCGGGCGCCGCGGCCGGCGTCATCGCGCGGGGGGCGGGGCGCGTGCTGACGGCCACGCCCGCGGCGGTGTTCTCGCTCCTGCTGGTGGTGGTCGCGTCGGCGAGCTTCGCGGCTGAGGGGCGCGCGATCCGCCGCGCGGCGCTGCCCGCGCTGATCCCGTGGGCGCGGGAGCGCGAGGCGCTGGCGCGAACCACCGCGGGGGTCATCGAGGGGGTGGTGCTCGCGAACGTGGGGGTGTCGCTGATCCAGGCGACCATCGTGGCGGTGGCCACGGTGGCATTGGGCATCCCCAACGCGGCGGTGTGGAGCGTGGCGAGCTTCGCGCTCTCCTTCGTGCCCTTCGTCGGCACCGGCCTCGTGACCCTCAGCGCGGCGGCCTACCTCTTCGCGGTGGACCGCAACGGCGCGGGCGTGGCGATGCTGGTCGTGGCGCTCATCGCCGGCAGCATCGACAACGTGCTCCGCCCGCTGCTCACGCAGGGCTCGATCGAGCTGCCGTTCCTCTGGCGCCTCGTGGCCTTCGTGGGCGGCATCGCAGCCTTCGGCGTGTCGGGGGTGATCGTGGGTCCGCTGATCCTCGCGTGGGCGCATGCGCTCTGGGCAGAGACCCACGGCGACCGACAGACCCGCGGGTGAGTCAGCCGTCGAAGACCACGAGGTCCATCGCCGCGAGGACCTCGGGCGCGGGCGCCTCGAGGTACGCACAGAGGGGGAGGAACACCTCGGCGAAGCCTCGCACGATGAGCCGCGAGCCCCATTCCAGCATCGCGCGACGGGTGCGCGCCTCGAGCTCGCCGAGCGCGCCGTCGACCTCGCGCGGGTCGACCCCTTCGGCCGCGGCGCGCGCCGGGTCGGCCGCGAGCTGCTCGCGCAGGGTGCTCATCGCGAGGCGCGTGCGCACGTAGTCGCTCTGGGCGCCGCCGACGTCGCGCAGCCAGCGGTCGGGAGCCATCGGCACCGAGGGGCCAAACCCCCGGAGTTCCCGCGCCCACCGCCGCGCGGCGTCGACCAGCGGCGCCTCGGAGGCGCTCCCCTGCTTCAGCGGCGCGATGACCTTGCGCATCGCCCCGCGGGCCGCGTGGAACTCCGACCGCGCGTGCTCCCCCGCGACCGCGCCGAGCCAGTGCGCCGCGCAGCGACCCCGGGCCACGGCGAGCTCGGGCAGTTCCGCGAGGGCCGTCGACGCGCTCACGTCGCCGCCGAAGTACAGCCGCAGCAGGGTGGAGAACAGCCGCGCGTCGTCGTCGTCGGGGTCGAGCGCGAGGGCGTTGCGCGCGCACTGCAGGGCGCCCATGAACTCACCCGCCGCGGTGAGGGCCTCGGCGAGCAGGCGGTCGATGCATGACACCCCGGGCGCGAGGTCGCGCGCCGCGATGAGCGCCCACGCGGCCGTCTCGGCGTGCGCGAGGGGGTCGGGGTCGCGGAGGCACAACAGCCCGAGGGCGACGTAGGGCGCGGCGCGGTCGGGCTGCTCGGCGATGACGTCGTCGATGCGTCGACGCGCGGCCACGAGGTCTCCCGCGAGGCCGCGGGCCAGCGCGCTGCCCACCGCGGCGCGGGGGTCGCCCTGCACGCGGGCCTCGTCGAAGAGCACCGCGGCGCGCGACATCAACCCCGGCACGGCCCCGCGGTTCCACCCCGCGAGGGACTCCTGCAGGGTGTGCACGGCGAGCTCGAAGGCGCTCACGGCACGGCCTCCTTGGGCACCCCGCCGTGACGGGCCTCGAGCGCGCGGCCGAGCATCGCCGCGCCGTGCAGCCGGTGCCACGTCCGCAGGGTGGCCGCGGCCCAGGCGTCCATGAGACGTCCCGCGGCGCGGTCGGGCACGAACCAGTCGAGGATGAAGTCCTCGGCGCGGTGACGCGACTCGGCCGCCGCGCGCCCCGCCCGGGTGGGCTCGGGCCCGAGGCTCTCCAGCGAGCGCTCGGGGGTGTCTTCGGGCTCGGGTACGGTCTCGGTGGCCGCGTGCAGCCAGTGGCGAATGGCGATGGACGCGTGGTCGCGCGACGCGGCGCAGCGCAGGATGGCCCAGCGCGTGGTCCAGGGCCGCGCGAGGATCTCCGCGAGGTCCTTCGCGACCACCGCGGTGAGCCGTGGGAATTCGTCTTGCACGGGCGCGAGCAGCGCCTCGGTGGTCTGCGTGAGCGACTCCCGCGCGCCGTCGTCGCCCGCCACCCACCGCGCGCTGTCGACCAGCCAGCGACCCAGCGCAGGGAGCGTCTCTCGCGCGCCCCGGAGCTGGTCCAGCGCGGACCACCGCCGCGCCAGCACCCACTCATACCAGGCCCGCATCGCCCGGGTCACCGTGCGGTCGCTGTCGGGGTTTCGCCGCGCGACGAGGCACACGCGCTGGTAGTGCTCGCGCCAGTCACCCTCCGACCCGCCGCCCGCGGCGCTGGAGAGCTCGCAATGCGGCCGCATCCTCGGCACGGCCAGCAGCGCGTCGGCCACGCGGGCCCGGGGACCATCTTCGACCCCCAGCATCAGCGCGGCCCCGAGGGCCAGCGGCGCCGCCCACGCCTCGGCCTCGCCGGCCTGAATCGCCGCGGCGAGAAACTCATACGGCTTCGCGCCCAACGCAGGGTGCTCGACCATCAACCCGGCGTGCTCCAGCGCGCGCGGGTCGGCGTCTGCCCCGAAGCACGCACGCAGCACCCGCAGGGCGCGCTCGGCCTCACCGCCGCTGGCGCCCAACCCGAAGAAGGGCACGAAGCGCCCGCCCCGGAGCTGGGTGAGCGCGCCCGTGGTCAGCGTCTGGCCCACGGCGTCGAGGGCAGGTGAGGGCGTCGCGTCGGGTGCGTCCCAGGGGGCGATCGGGTCGAGCCATGGGGGTCGCGCTGCGCTCACGGCGGGGACGACATGGTAGCACCTCCGCGCCCGGGGCAACGTGCTTGACCGCCCGCCGCGCTCCGCGCGACACCCTCGCGGTGCGTCGAACCCTGCTGCTCGCGTCTGCGCTGCTCGCGCCCCTCCACGCCCTCGGGCAGAGCGGCGTCCCGGCCGAGGCCCTCCGCGCCGGACCGACCCCCGCCCGGGTGGAGGCGCACGGCCCCGTGGCCTTCGCGCGCGAGTTCTCCGCCGCCCGCGACGGCGACACCCTGCGCTTGATCTACACCGAGAACGGTCGCAATGGCCGCGCGACCCTGCGCTCCGCGGCCCTGCGCGCCGAGGGCGCCGCGCTGCTGCGCACCCGCGACGACGTGACCCTCGCCGACGACGCGCGCACCGTCTCCCTCGCGTGGTCCCAGGGCCGCGGCGCGGCCGTGTACGTGATCCCGCGACGCCCGCCGCCGCCGCTGGCGCCCGGGCAACGCCGCCCCTCGCGCGCGCCCGCGGTGGGCGTGCCCGCCTCGACGCGCGACCCGCTGGGGCCGTCGAACCTCTCCGGCGGCGACGTGGTGGTGCAGCGACTCGACGCCGAGGGGCGCGCGCAGGGGGCGCCGGTCACCCTCTTCACCGAGAACGCGCGGCTCACGCGGTTGAGCGCCGCGTGGGTGGGCGACCGCCTCCTGGTCGCGTGGACGGGCGGCGCGGTCACCGACGACGAGGTGCGGGTCACCGTGCGCGCGCGCTCGCTCTCGCGCGACGGCGCCCCGACGCGGCTCGTGGCCACCCACAGCGGGCTGCTCGGCGAC
>JBILLI010000066.1:0-17817 GCA_044376155.1 Polyangiales bacterium | reverse complement strand
CACCGTCACGCTCAGCACCGTCTCCTTCGCGGCCTCGGGGTGGCGACGGATCTCGGCCATGAAGATTCCGTAGTCGACGCCCACGCTCAACACCAGGATCACCCCCACGAGGTGCAGCAGGTTCGCGCGCACATCCGCGAGGCCGAGCGCGCCGAGCGTGCCCGCGCACGCGAGCACCGCGGGCGCCATCGCCGAGAGCGCCGTCGAGATGCGACGGTAGCGCGCGAGCAGCAGCGCGAGCACCAGCGCCAGTCCCGCGCCGAGCACCGCGAGCGTGCGCTGGCGGTAGCGCGCGTAGGCCCCGCGCAAGAAGCCCCGCTGGTCGAAGACCACGACGTCGTTCACCCCGCGCAACGCCGCGCGCACCCGCGGGAGATCCGCCGGACCCTCAAGGAACGACAGGTACGCCACGCGGCGTTCGACGACGATGCGGTGCGGGCGCACGAGGTCTGCGAGGGGGCTCTGCGCGAGGGTCTCGAAGGTCAACGGAGGAGGGGGCGGGGCGCGGAGCTGCGCGGCGAAGGACGCGAAGGACCCGGCGCGAAAGCCCTCGGCGATGAAGGCCGCGTCGAGGCGGGCGGGCAGCGTCGGGTCCTCGCGCAGCAGCGCCTCGTTGCGCGTCTGCAGCGCGCGGGACCACAGCGCGGCGTGCGCCGAACGTACCGCGGTCACCGCGCCGTGGGTGCGCAGGTCTCTCACCGTGCGTGCGACGATCTCATTGCGCTGCAACGCTTCTTCATCACCGTCGCCCATCGCAAGGATCACCGCGGGGTCATCGCCACGGCCTATCGCCATGGACGCGCGCCGGGCCTCGGCGGCGAGGGCGTCGTCAACCCGGGTGAGTCCGCGCACGTCGTCGTCCCACCGCAGCCGCGGGATTCCTACGAGGGCCAGGGCCAGCACCAGCGCGGCGGGGATCCAGCGCGACGGCCCGGCGGTGACCCTCGCCACGAGGTCCGAGACCGCCACCGCGAGGCGACGCTGCAACGCCACCGGGATGGGGCGCGTCGGCAGCAACGGCGCCACCAGCGCCTTCGTCGCGAAGAGCGCGCCGAGCACGCCCACCGCGGCGAAGAGCGCGAGCTCCCGCAGCCCGGGGAACGACGTGAGCCCGAGTCCCACCAGGCCCCCCACGGTGGTGAGCGCGCCGAGGCGCAGACCCGGCCACACGCGCCGCAGCGTGCCCGCGGGACCCTCTTCGTCAGGGCGCAGCGTGTGGTGGTTGATGAGGTACACCGGGTAGTCGAAGGTCACGCCGATGAGCGACGCGCCGAACGCGAGGGTGAGCCCGTGCACCGCGCCGAAGGCCGCGAGGCACGCCGCGAACGCCAGCGCCGTGCCCGCGGCCACGGGCAGCGCCGCCAGCGCGAGGTAACGCGGCGAGCGATGCAGCGCGAGGAAGAGCGCGGCCACGCCGAGGGAGCCCGCGATCGAGATGCGCTGGGCGTCGCGGCGGGTCTGCGCCTCGGCGGCGACCGTGATGGGGTGCGCGCCCGCGCGATGCATCCGCAGGGAGGGATCGCGCGCGCGCAGCGGTCCGAACGCGGCGTCGAGGTGCGCGAGGAGCGGGCGCTGCCGGGCGGCGTCGAAGGCCGACGCGCGGGTGGTCACGAGGAGCACCGCGGCGCGCTCGTCGTGGGTCATGAGCTGCCCGTCGACGGAGCGGAGCTGCGTGCCCTGCGCCTCGCGGGTGCGCGTGAGGAGCGCGTCGAAGGCGCCGAGCGGATCCTCGGGGGCGCTGCGGGCGTGCAGGGCGCCGGCGGGGGAGACGAGTCGGCGGCGCAGCGCGCGGGCCGCGTCGCGCAGGGCAGCGTCGGTGAGACGCGCGCGCACGGCCTCGGGCGGACCCTCGTCGAAGAACGCGAGCCGGCGCGGGCGGAAGAGCCCGGTGAACGCCGCGGGGACCTCGGGCGCCACCCCGCGGTACACCCGCGCGACGTCGGGCCGCGCTCCGAGGGACCGCGCGAGCGCCCCCGCGGCCTCGCGGACGCGCGCGGGGTCATCGCCCTCGAGCACCACGAGCAGCGTGCGGGAGAGGTCGCTCGCGGCGAGGGCGCGCGAGACCTCGGCCATGACCGGGTCGCCGTCGTCGGGGAGGAAGTGCGCGATGTCTCCGTCGAGGCGCGCGCGGCGCACGCTGTAGCCCGTGGCCGCGAGCACGAGCAGCGCGAAGGCGATGGCGTGACGGCGCGCGCGCGGCGTCACGGGCGGGCGAGGTCGCGCTCGACCACGTCGACGACGTCGCCCACCGTGCGAATGCGCCGCAGGTCAGCGTCGGCGAAGCGCCGCCCGGTGAGGGACTGCATGTGCGCGGCGAGGTCGACGGCGTCGAGGCTGTCGAGGTCGAGGTCCTCGCGGAGGCGCGCGTCGGGGCGCACCTGCGCGCGGTCGAGGTCGAAGAGCTCGTTCATCGCGTCGGCCACCCGGGCCAGGATTTCGTCGCGGCGCATGGCGTCGACCGGGGATGTACCGCGACGCGGCCCGCGGCGAAACAGCCCGCACGGGCGCCCTTCGCCGACGAACCCGCGCAGGCGCCCTGCCGTGTCGTAGAAGTCATTGCCGCGCAGGGGTTTTGGGCGACCTCAGGGGTTCGTCCCGCGGCTGTGATCGGCGTGTGATCGGCGCGCGGGCGAGGCGGGGGGTACCGCTCTCTCCGCGCTGCACGAGCGCCCACGCTCAACCTTCCCGCAAGGAGCCTCCCCCAATGCCCTCGACCGCCCGCCGCACCCTCGGAGTCACCCCGATCGCCCTCTCGCTCGTCGCGCTCGCGGCCTACGCGCAGGCGCCCGACGGCCCCACCCGGCTCACCACCGAGTTCCGCGGCCCGGGGCTGTGCCTCGACGTCGTCAACGGCGGCCCGCGGAACAACTTCGTCGAGCTCCGCCCCTGCGGGAACTTCACCGGCCAGATGTGGCACTCCAACCCCTGAGCCCCGCGCTCCCCGTGGGCGCTTGACGCGGGGGGAGATTCCATCGCTCATCCTTGTTGATGCTCCGACACACCTCCGCGCTCGCGGTGCTGCTCTCGGCCTGCGGCACCGTGGCGCCACCACCGATCGCCACGGACGCGGGGCGCGACGACGTCCCGCTCGCCGATGCCTCCGTGCCCGATGTTCCCGCGCCCGACGTGGTGACCCGCACGGGGCCGTGTGAAGACCCCATCACCGCGCTCACGGGCGCGGAGGGCTATCCCCCGTTCTACCGACAGATGCTCAGCGCCGATGGCATCCCCGTGCTCGCCTCGGCGCGCACCTCCGAGGTCGCGATGCGCGCGGCGTGTCGCATCACCCGCTTCATGACCTCGCGTCGCACCGACGTCCGCGACGAGATGATCGCCCGCGGCGCGCGCGTCGCCGTGATGGCCCGCGACGAGCGCACGCTCGACATCCCCGAGCACGCCGACCTCCAGCGCGAGTTCCCCGACACCGACTGGAACGCCCGCGCCCGCGGGCTCGGCGGCACGGTCTCGCGCCCCGCGACCTCGTGCGCCGAGGAGAACCTCCGCTGCGACCGCATCGACCGCTACCGCGGCGAGAACATCCTCGTGCACGAGCTCGCGCACGGGATCTTCAACCTCGGGGTGGTGTTCGCGATCCCTGATTTCAGCGACCGCCTGGCGCGCGCGTTCACCGCGGCCCGATCCGCGGGGCGCTGGTCGAACACCTACGCGGCCACGAACAGCGATGAGTACTTCGCCGAGGGCGCGCAGAGCTTCTTCGACACCAACCAGCGGGCTGATCCGCCCAACGGGATTCACAACGCCGTGAGCACCCGCGAGGCGCTGCGGGCGCATGACCCCACGCTCTTCGCCCTGCTCGAAGAGGTCTTTCCCGGCGCGCCGTGGACCCCCGGGTGCCCCTGAGCAGGGATCCGGGAACTGGTCCGAATACCGTCACGACACTTGCTGCGCAGTGTCTTCGCGTGTCCCCCTCGACCCCGCCCCAGGGATGCGTGGTCCCATGCGGCCACCGGCGGGGGTCGTCCGCCCTCTCCCCCGGCCCCTCTCCCGCAGCGAAGCTGCAAGAGAGGGGGGTGACGCGTTTCGTGGCCTTGAGTTTCGCGCCTGCGCGTCAGCCATCGTCTTCGAAGCACCTCCGTGATCTCGTGCTCACGCGAAGACCCGATGGGGACCCTCGCGGGTGCACCCCTCTCTTGCAGCTTCGCTGCGGGAGGGGGCCGGGGGAGAGGGCGGATTGCCCCCGCGGGTGCACCCCTCTCTTGCAGCTTCGCTGCGGGAGAGGGGCCGGGGGAGAGGGCGGACGACCCCCGCCGGTGGCCGCACGAGATTGCGCATCCCTTGGGGGACGTTCGTCGTGACGGTTGATGCCACGTAAATTCAAGCCGATGCGTCGCAGCGTACGGATCCCTGCTGAGGTCACCGCTCACGGAGACAGACGGAACACCCGCGCGGCCTCTTCGGCGGTGAATCGTCGGTCGGTGCGCACCTCGGTGAAGGTCGTCTCGGAGACGTCTCCGCTCACCTCACGGACCACCAATGTGCGCAGCGCGACGCCGTCTCCCGCGACCTCGATCGCGCGGAACACCCTGCTCAACGCGGGCACCCGCGGGCGCATCGTGAGCCGCCACGCCGACGCGCCCTGCGGCACAAAATCGAGGTCGTAGCTCCGCGCGAGCGCCGCGCGATCACCCGCCACGAGGGCGGTGAAGCTCTCCAGGAACTGCCGCGCGGCGGGCATCGCGTCGAGGTCCAGGGACTGTTCTCCGCTCCCGTCGCGAAAGCGCAGGCGGTTGCCCTCCAGCAACGCCACGGCGAGCTCGGGCGACTCCGTGCGACGCACCAGGCGACCCGGCGCGGCGAAGTGCAGCGCGCCCTCCGAGACCAGCGGCGCGGCCAGGAGCTGCATCTGCCGCGCCTCGCGAAAGCGCGCGGAGATCCCCGGCACGGTGCGAAACCGTCGGAGCAGCTCGTCGAGGCTGATCGCAGGCGCGGGGCTCACGGGCGCCGGGCGAGGCTGCGCGGGCGCAAGGGAGTGCGCGAGCAGGAGCGCGAGGGCGAGGCGCGAGGGCGTCACGGCGAGAACCTACGACGAGCGCGCGAGAGATGTTCAGCGCCCAGCGAGGGTGAGCAGCCGCGTCTGCATCTGCGTCGCGTTGCTCGGGTCGATGAGCGAGAAGCGCGAGAGGTCGACCACGTCCAGCCGACGGCCCATGCCGTCGACCAGCCAGAGCTGGTAGCGCGAGGCGCCCCAGTCCCTCCAGACGTGCGCGGCGGTGGAGTCTTGCACGAAGGGCAGCGTGCGGCCCGCGAGCGTCGACGCGGTGCCCGCCTCGGCGCCCATCTCGTTGATCACCACCACCTGAATCGGCGCGGGCGGTGTCAGCGCGTCAAAGCGCTGCTGCATCGTGTTGAGGGCGCCAACCTGGCTCCCGCAGAAGCCTCATATGGCGTTCGAGAAGTAGTACGCCACCAGCTTCGGGCGCAGCCCGAGCGGGGTCACGGTCATGTTGTAGGTGCGCGACGTGGGGTTCAGGTCGGGCAGCGAGAACTCCGGCACCACCCCCCCCTGCGGGATCATCGCGATGTCGGCCGGCGTGTCGGTGGGGATGTCGGCGAGCGCCACGTCGGCGGTCGCGCTCACGCCCGTGTCGGGGAAGTACCCCGCGGCGTCGAAGCGACCCAGCCCGGGGGGCTCGCGACCGGAGCATCCGAGGACCATCAGGGCGAGGACGAGGGTTGTGGCGCGCACGAACACTGTCTTCGTCCGTGCGGGCCGCGGCGTCAAGATGCCGCCGTGGACATCGGCGTGTTACAACCCCGGCCTTACCTCGTGATGTCCTCGGTGCTTCGACTCGGGCTGCTCGGGCTGCTGCTCGGCTGCTCTGCCCCGCTCCCGCTGGCCCTCTCCCTCGACGCCACCGTGCGCGAAGGCGGTTCGACGGTGGTGGCGTGCACGCCCGGTCTCCAGGCCACCTGCATGTGCCCGGGCAATGCCCGCGGCATCCGCGTGTGCCAGGACGACATGACCTACACCCCCTGCCTCTGCGTCGACGCGCGGGTGCCGTGCTTCTCAGGCGCCGTGCAGGGCTGCGACTGTGGCGGAGGCGTCGCGGGCATTCAGTTCTGCGGCGAGGACGGGGTGTTCACGGGCTGCCAGTGCTCCAGCGCCACCACCGACGCGGGGGAGACCCCTGATTTCGGCACGCCGCTGCTCGACGTGGTGCCCATCCCCGACGCGCCGGTCGACCGGGTGGATGCGGGCGTCGATGGGGGCTTCGTCGACGTGGCCCCCGACCGCCCCGAGGTGTGCGTGTGTGAACAGGGCGCGATGCGCTTCTGCCCGGTGCCGCCGGGGCAGGTCGAGGCGACCTATGCGTTCGGTCCGTGCCGCCGCGGGGTGCAGCGTTGCGAGGGCGCGGCCTGCTGGGGCACCTGCGTGGGGCGCGTCGATCCGACGCCGGAGATGTGCAACGGCGTCGACGACAACTGCAACGGCCTCGTCGACGACCTCACCGTGAGCTGCGGCCTCGGGCCGTGTCGTCGGGTGGTGAACACCTGCGTCGACGGCGGCGTGGTGCCGTGCATACCCGACCTCACGCAGCGGCGCGACGAGACCTGCAACGGCCTCGACGACAACTGCAACGGGATGATCGACGACATGTGCCGCGATTTCTGAGCGCGGGCTCAGCGGCGGCGGCGGTCGACGGGCGGCGGCCCGCGGCGGGCGGGGGCGGCGCTCGACGCGGCGCGCGTGGGGCCGAAGACCTTCTCGTTCTCGCGGGCGTCGGTGGCGAGCTCTCTCGACCAGTCGCGGGCCTTGTCGCGGCGCGCGAGGAGGGCGTCCCAGTGCTCCCGCGCCAGCGCGGTGCGCGACACGCCCTCGGGCACGTACATCACATCGACCTGCGCCGCAGAGAGATCGAAGTCACTGTGGAGCAGCCGGTCGGAGTCGATCTCGAGCTCCTGCAGGCACTGCTTGAGCACGCCCGCGGGCACGCCGAAGCGCTTCGCCACCTGGTGCACGTTCTGGAACGCGTAGGTGTCGTCGGCGGTGATGCCCAGGTAGTACGCGCAGAAGAGCGCGAAGGGGTCGAGGTTGTGCCGCTCCGCCAGGGCGCTGCGGGGTCGTCGCGGTGCGTCGCTCATGCCCGCGTTGGTACCACACTCGCTACGCGTGAATGCCGAGGTCGCGCGCGAGGGAGCGCACGCAGGTGAGGGGGCGGCCCCGCTCCACCCGCACATACGGGATCTGCCGCGCCCGGCAGACCTTCGCGATGCGCCCGTCGACGCTGTGCGAGAGAAAGCCCGTGGCCGCGAGCACGAAGTCGTAGCCGCCGCCGGCGACCTTCTGCTCCGCGGCCTGCGCGCGCTTTACGTCGGCCTCGCACCAGTCGAGCTCGGCGAAGGCCAGGGCCTTCAGCAGGCGCTCGTGCAGCAGCGGGTCGTTGCGGTTGCTGATGAACAACGCCCGCGACCCGCGGGTGCGGCTGCGCACGGCCTCGTAGAGCGGCGGCGCGTCGGGCTCGGCGGCGTCGGTCGACGTCTCCTGCGCGCCGTCGTCGGGCTCGTCGACGGCCTCGGGCACCGACATGCTCCCGCCCAGGTCGCGCTGGAGGATCAAGAGGCGTCGGCGAAGTCGTCGGTCGAGGCCGGGCAGCGCCGCGGCGTCGACGCCGAGGACACCCTCCCGAAAGGGCATCACGGCCTCGACGATCTGTCGGTGGTGGGTGTCGGCGAGGGGCAGCGCGCGGCGCAGCCAGGCGAGCACGGTCGCGAGGTCGGGGTGGTCCTTCACCGCGGGGGCGTGGGTGAAGACCTCCTTCACGAGCTTGCGACGATCGCGGTCCTTGCCCGGCGCGGCGAGCAGCGAGGCCCAGGGGACCTCGGGGCGAAATCCCGGGTCGAGGAGGGTCTCGGCCTCGGCGAAGGCCACGCGGTCATGGCCGATCCAGTAGCGACAGCGCCCGAGGGCGTAGGCCCATTGGGTGCCGTCGACGGCGCTCCCGCGGAGCCATCGGAGTCGCCCGGCCCAGCGCGCGAGGAGCTTGGGGTCGGGCTGGCCGCGGGGCGGAAAGGTCTCTGCGGTACCAGCCACGCCCTCGATGCCCGCGATCACCTCGCGGAGCAGCGCGTCGGGGTCCCGCGGACCCGGGAGCAGACGGTCGCCGTCGCTCCAGCCGTACTCGTCGCGTCCGCCCCGGAGGTCGTCGCGCTCCATGCGCTCGAGCATCGAGCCGGCGATGTCGGCGACCTCGTCCCAGCGCTGCGGGTTGAGGTCACACTCGAAGGGGAGCTCGGAGATCACGCCCTCGGGGCGGCGGTCGGCCTGCAGCGCCCGCGCAGACCCGCACCACCACACGCGACACAGCTTCGAGAGCCGCGAGGCGATGCGCGCGACGTGGGTACGCACGCGCTCCTCTTCGGGGAAGAGGTCCTGCGCGCGGCGCGCGTCGGCGATCCACCCGGTGATCACCAGGCGCTGCCGCACGGGCGTGGCCATCGAGAGCTGCTCCTCGCGCGCGCCCACCTCCAGCAGCAGATCGTCGAGTCGCTCCAGGCTCGGGTCGGCCTCGGGGTCGAGCACCCGACGCGCCGGGGCGGGTGGTGGTGGCGGCGTCGCGACGCGTGGCGGCGGCGGCGTCGCGAGCCGTGGCGGCGGCGGCGGCGGCGGGATGGAAGGGACTCGCGCGGGAGTCTCGGAGCGCGCGACCTCGTTGGCCGGCGGCGGCGCCTCGGCCACCGAGCTCGCGACGTCGACGGGCGCGGCGTGGGACTCGTTGGCGGGCGCGTCGTCGCTGGCCGTGGGCGTGCCGACGCGCGCGAGGGCGTCACGCAGCAGCGTGCGCGAGAGGGAGGACGGGAACATCTTCGCGAGCGCGTCGTCGAGGGCCTCGCGCTCCGTGGCACCGCAGCCGATCCAGCGCTCGCCGGGGGCGCTCACGAGGCACTCGAACCATCCGATGTGGCGCAGGTGCACCGTGCACCCAGACGACTCCAACCAGGCGCGTGCGGCCTCGACGCTCATCTCCGAACCATTCAGTCTCATGGCACCCGGGGGGCGGCGGGGCAAGGCGGAAATCCCCGAAGTCCGTGCGGCGCAACGAGCTGTCGACGCCCGGTCTCTCGCGCGCACCGCGGATGTACACTCCCGTCCATGTACACCGCCGCCTTCGTGGTCCCGCCTGCGGTCAACGAGCCCGTGCTCTCGTACGCGCCGGGGAGCGCCGAGCGCGCGGCGTTGCAGCGCGAGCTCGACGCGCAACGCGCTGCGCCCCTGGAGGTTCACTCGCGCGTCCACGGCGAGGACCTCCGCGGTGAGGCGCACCACGACATCCGCGCGCCGCACGACCACGCGCTCCGACTTGGAACATGGTCCGAGGGACCAAGGGGTGTGATGTCGCGGGCGGTGGACGCCGCGCGGGCGGCGCACCCCGCGTGGGCGTCAATGTCGTGGCAGGCGCGCGCGGCGGTCTTCGTGCGGGCGGCGGAGCTCCTCGCGACGAAGCACCGCGCGGCGTTGAACGCGGCGACGATGCTGGGACAGTCCAAGACCGTGCACCAGGCCGAGATCGACGCGGCCTGCGAGCTCATTGATTTCTGGCGCTGGAACGTGGCCTTCGCCGCGCGCATCTACGCCGAACAACCCGTCTCTCCGCCGGGTGTCTGGAACCTCACCGACCACCGCCCGCTGGAGGGCTTCGTGCTCGCGGTGACGCCGTTCAACTTCACCTCCATCGCGGCGAACCTCCCCACGGCGCCCGCGCTCATGGGCAACACCGTGGTGTGGAAGCCCTCGGTGGGGGCGACCTACTCCGCCGCGTTCATCCTGCGGATTCTCGACGAAGCCGGCCTGCCGCCCGGGGTGATCAACATGGTGCTGGGCGACCCGGCCGCCCTCGTGGGCGAGGCCCTCGCGTCGGAGCACCTCGCGGGCGTGCACTTCACGGGCAGCACCGACGTGTTCAACCGCATCGTCGCCGCGGTGGGCGAGCGCGTGGGCGAGGGGCGCTACCGCGGCTATCCCCGCCTCGTGGGCGAGACCGGCGGCAAGGACTTCATCTTCGCGCACCCGAGCGCCGACGTGGACGCGCTCGCGGTGGCGATCGTGCGCGGCGCGTATGAGTTCCAGGGGCAGAAGTGCTCCGCGGCGTCGCGGGTGTACCTCCCTCGCTCGCTCTATCCCGCGGTGCGCGACCGCGTGCTCGGGATCCTCTCCGAGGTGCGCGTGGGCGACATCACCGACTTCAGGAACTTCATGGGCGCGGTCATCGACCGCCGCGCGTACGACCGCCTCACCGCGCGCGTGCGCGCCGCCCTCGCCGACCCGGGCTGTGAGGTGCTGCGCCACGGCTTCGCTGACGACGTGGGCTACTTCATCGAGCCCACCCTCATTCGCGTCGACGACCCCCGCCACGCCCTGATGCGCGACGAGCTCTTCGGCCCCATCGCCGCCCTCTGGGTCTACGACGACGCCCGCCTCGACGAGGCCCTCGCGCTCTGCGACGGCGCCACCCCCTACGCGCTCACCGGCGCGTTCTTCGCCCGCGACCGCGCCGCCATCGAGCGGGCGGCGACGGCGCTGCGCTGGTCCGCGGGGAACTTCTACGTGAACGACAAGCCCACGGGCGCGGTGGTGGGGCAGCAACCCTTCGGCGGCGCGCGGGCCTCGGGCACCAACGACAAGGCCGGCTCGGCGCTGAACCTCCTGCGCTGGGTGTCGCCGCGCACCGTGAAGGAGACCCTGAGCCCCCCCACCGACTGGCGCTACCCCTTCATGGCGGGCTGAAACCCGCGCTCACTCCTCGCGCTTCTTGCGGCCGAAGAGCGAGATCTCGTGGGTGAGCAGGGCCTTCACCGCCGTCACCGACACGGGCTGGCGGAGCTTGTCGGTGAGCGTCGACGCGGGCTTCGCGAGAGACGCGCCCCTGGGCAGGGCGTCGAAGGGAAAATGGGGGCGGTCGGCGAGGTGCGCCACGGCGTCGATGAGCGCGCGCTGACGGTCCGCCGAGGCGAGGGTCAGGAGGTTGCGAAACCCGCGGAACACCTTCTCTTGCGAGGGCGACGGCCGCGCGCCCTGGTGCGACGCGAGGGTGGCCTCCAGCAGCAGCGCGAGCTGGTTGGCGCTGCGCACGAAGCGCGGATCGCCCACGGGCGCGTCGAGGAGCTCGTCCTGCAGCACGCCCCACAGGGCGAGGGCGATGGCCTCGCCGCGCATCGCGTCGGCGTCGGGCAGCGCCGCGAGGAGCACCGCGGCGGGTGAGTCGGGGGCCTCGTCGAGGATGCGCCGGAGCACGCCCGTGATCTGCAGCGAGGGGTTCGACCGCAGCGCGTCGGGGTTGGTGCGCAGCACGTCGGGGTTCGACTTCGCCGCGATGAGCTCGGGGAACTCCCGGGCCATGGGGGCCACCGAGGGGCGGGTCTCTTCCACCGCGCCGCGCTGCTCCAGCTCCGCGAGCGCGTCGGCGAGCGCGTCGCGGATGGCGTCCATGCTCCCCGGGCGCCGCGACGGGTCCTTCACCAGCATCGCGCCCACGAGGGCCTCGAGGCGCGTGCCCGCGAGGATCGCGCGGTGCGCGCCCACCGCGTCGGGGGTCACCGTGAGCTGGTGGGTGATCAGCGCGATCTCGGAGTCACCCTCGAAGGGCCTGCGGCCCGTGAGGCACTCGAAGAAGATCACCCCGAGGGTGTACACGTCCGACGCCGCGGAGATCTCGCCGAGGCGACGGTCGATCTGCTCGGGGCTCATGTACGCCGGCGTGCCCACCACGGTGCCCGCGCGGGTGATGCTCCCGCCCTGGTGGGTGTCGGCGTCACGGAGCTGCGCGATGCCGAAGTCCAGCACCTTCACCCGCTCGGCGCGGCCCTCTTCGCGCAGCAGCATGATGTTCTCGGGCTTCAGGTCGCGGTGCACGATGCCCAGACGGTGCGCGGCGCTCATGGCGTCGCACACCTGACCCGCGACGCGGTCGAAGCGCCGGAGGTCCATGGCGCCCTCGCGCCGCACCATGTCGTGCAGCGACTCGCCCTCGAGGAACTCCATCACGAGGTAGATCCCCACCTCGTCGCTCACCCCGAAGTCGGTGACGAACACCGTGTTCTCGTGGCGCAAACGACTGCACGCCACGGCCTCGCGGCGAAACCGCTCGGCGAGGGTCTCGTCGTCAGAGAACTGCCGGTGCAGCACCTTCACCGCGTAGGGCGTGCCCAGCGCGACGTGCTCCGCGCGGTACACCGACCCCATGCCCCCGCTGCCGAGCTTCTCCGAGAGTCGCAGGTTGCCCACGACCTTGCCGAGGTTCGGGTCGCGCCGCGCCGGGGCGAACGATGCGCCGCAGCGCCCGCAGCGCGCGGCCGTGTTGGTGACGGGATTCCCACACTGAGGACAGGCCGCGCTCATCTGCGTGGAGTCGTACCCCGAGGGCGCGGGATGGGGGAAGACCCGAAGGGGCGTTCGGTCGAACGCGCCGGTGGGGTCAGGGCGTCGCGAGGCTCGTCGATGTGCGCGTGGCGAAGGGCGCAGCGCCCGGGGCCCGCCCGAGGGCCTGCACCGCGCCGAGCGCGAGGAGCACCGAGGCCGCGGCGACGCCCAGGGCCAGCGGGCGCTCCCACCACGAGGGCGCCGCGGGGCGGCTCGTCGCCGCGGCCATGGCGCGTCGCAGCCGCACGCGGGCGAGGTCGGAGGGCCGCGGGGCGTGCGCGGCGGTCTCGATGGAACGCTTCACCGCGACGAACTCTCCGACGCAGCGCGGGCAGTTGAGCAGGTGGTCTTCGACGAGGGCGCGGGTCACGTCGTCGAGGGTGTTGAACTGAAACCCCGGCAGCTCGGGGCGAACGCGCTCGCAGCTCATCGTGCCATCTCCGTGCGCAGGCGCGCGACCATGTCGTGGATGCGAGACTTCACCGTCCCGACCGGAATGCCAAGCACGGAAGACAGTTCCTCGTAGGAGAGCCCGCCCGCGCGCAGGGCGTAGAGCTCCGCGTGGGCGTCGGGCAGCGCCGCCACCGCGCGGGCGAGGCGGGCCGCGGTCTCGCGGGCCTCGAGGGCGTCACCCGGCGCGCGCTGGGCGATGTCGGGCGGCTCGTGCGCGGCGGCGTCGAGGGCGCGGGCGCCGCGGCGCCGGTCCCGCAGCCGGTGCAGGCAGTGGTTGCGGGCGCACTGGTAGAGCCACGCGCGGAGGCTCTGCGCGTCGGGGTCGTGCGTGAGCAGCCCCATGAAGGTGTCGTGCAGCACGTCTTCGGCCTCGTGGGCGTCACCGAGGTGCCGGAGGATGAAGCCGTAGAGGGGCCCCGAGAGCCGCGCGTACAGCGCGTCGAAGGCGGCGAGGTCGCCCCGCCGGAGCGCTTCGTGGAGGGCCTCGTCGGAGCGCACCGGCAGGGCTCCGGGTCACGCGCCGGCGACGGGCCGGGCCGAGAACGCGTGGCGCCCCGCGGCCACCGCCGAGAGCACCGCCGCGAGCACCACGAGGATGAGCGCGAGCACCACGTTGTTCAGCGATTCGGCGCACCCGAGGGCGGCGATGGTGAAGCGCTGGCTCACGTCGGCCACGCGGGGCAGGTAGTGAAAGGTCGCGACGAGCCCCGTGGCGAACCCGAGGAGCCCGCTGCCCAGGGTCATCGCGCCGAGGCTCAGCAGCAGCGGCACGTAGCGGCGCTCGGGGCGAAGGACGCACAGCACCCCCGCGGCCACGAGCAGAAAGCCGAAGAGCGAGGTGGGGTACATGCCCCAGCCGCCGTCGCGAAAGAACGTGTTCCACATGGTGTGAGCCTCCCGGTGTCGTCGCCGGGCGTCATCGCCGCGGCGTACCTGCTCACGATCCCGCAGGCGGCGAAAGGTTCAGAAGAATCATCCGCGGGACGCGCGGCGCCACGGTCGGGGAAAGATCCCGGGCACCCTCGCCATGTGGGCGGCGTACGTGGGGCGACGGGCGAGGGAGCGTCGGTCGAGCATCGGCACCGAGATGAACACGAAGAGCAGGTGCACCGCGACGGCGCCGCCGAAGCAGGCCCATCCCCGCGCGCCGGCGGCGTAGCCCGCGAGGGCCGCGCCCCACCAGAAGAGGATCTCGCCGAGGTAGTTCGGGTGACGGCTGTGCGCCCAGAGCCCTGACGACATCACCTCGCCCGGCGTTGCCCGCTGACGAAACGCGCGGAGCTGCTCGTCGGAGATGGCCTCGAGCGCGATGCCGAGCAGCGAGAGCGACAGACCCGCCGCGAGGGGCGCGCTCCACCCGAGGTCGTCGGCGCTGAAGACCGCGAGCAACGGCACGCAGCCGAGGAACACCAGGACCGTGGGGAAGAGGTGCAGACCAAAGAGGCTCACGAGCCAGTAGGCCTTCCCCGTGGTGCGCCGGAGGTCGACGTAGCGCCAGTCCTCGTGGCCCATGCCGGTCCATCCGCGGGCCCAGTTCCAGGTGAGTCGCGCGGCCCAGAGCCCCACCACGACCAGCGCGGCGGCCGTGCCCGAACCGAGCGCGCCCGGCGCGGTGAGCGTCACCAGCAGCGCGATCACCGCGGGCGCCACGGACCAGTACGCGTCGTAGACGCTGCTGTTGTTGAGCGCGACGGAGAAGCCGAAGACCGCCAGGGTGCCGGCGAGGTCCGCCGCGGCGACGCGCTGCCAGAGCGCGGTGGACGCAGGGAGCGCGACGGCGACGGTGATCCCCAGGCAGGTGGCGGTGCCGTAGGCGACGAGGATCCACGCGAAGGACGCGGCGCGAGAGAGGGTGCGGGGAGACGACAAGGTCCGATCAAGTGCCCGCACTCCGAGGGTGCGCGCAAGACCTTCGGGCTGCGGACTGCGTGTGACAGCCGCGCAATCCGTTGACCCCGCGCCCTCGTCTGCGGCACATCAGGGGACGTCACGAAGGAACGGCGGGGCATGTCGAACATCACGGAAGTCTTCGCTCGCTCACCCCTGTTCGCCGCGCTGTCGGCCAACGCGCGGGAGCAGGTCGCGTCGCGGGCCACGGAGCTCACCCTCGGGACGGGCGTCGAGCTGCTGCGCCAGGGGGAGCGGCCCGACGCGGTCTTCGTGCTCGCCGTCGGCGCGCTCGGGAACTACCGCACGCAGCCGCAGCGCGCGGTGGCGACGCTGGTCGAGACCCTGGAGCCGCCCGCGGCCGTCGGGGTCAACGCGGCGCTGGGCGCGTCGCAGCCGGACACGGTCATCGCGCTGGAGAACTCCATCGTGGTGCGCCTCCCGGTGGAGGTCTTCGTCGCCGTGGTGGGGCAGTCGGCGCCCTTCGCCGCCGCGCTGGCGCGCTGGCAGGCAGAGACCATGGTCCGCGACGCCCAGGAGCGCGCGGTGCCCTTCGTGAGCCTCGCGGGGCGGCGCTTCGACCCGGCGCTGTGGTCCCTCGGGCCCGACGCGCTGCTCCGGCGCTCGAAGATCGTGCCGCTCGAGCTCAGCGGCCGCACGCTCACCGTGGGCATGGTGGACCCCTACGATCAGACCGCGCTGGAGGCCCTCTCGCGCACCATCCCGGGCCACCGCTTTCGCCCCGTGGCGATCGCCGCCGAGGAGTTCGCGCGGCACATCGAGCACGAGTCGGTGCGCGCGCCGGCGCGGGGCGCGTCGGCGAAGGGGGGCGCGCCCTCGCTCCCCGCGATTCAGTACCTCGACGACGACGAGGTGCGACAGGCGCGCGGGGGTGCCGCTGCGCCGGCGATCGCCGCGGGGCCGCAGGTGGTGGCGATGGTCGATGACATCATCGCCACCGCCCTCGCGCTCTCGGCGTCGGACATCCACCTTGAGCACGACCGCCGCGGGGTGCTCGTGCGCTACCGCGTCGACGGCGCGCTGCAGCCCAAGGGGGAGTACGTGCCCTCGGAGTTCGGGCGGCCCCTCGTGAGCCGCCTGAAGCTCCTCGCGAAGCTCGACATCACCGAGACCCGCCGTCCGCAAGACGGGCGGATCTCGTTCCGCAGCGGCGTCCGGCTGATCGACCTGCGCGTGTCGACCATGCCGTCGAAGCTCGGCGAGAAGGTGGTGATGCGCGTGCTCGACGGCGAGAGCGGCATCGCCGACCCGCGGCAGCTCTTCCCCTTCGAGCACATCCGCTCGGAGTTCATGAAGCTCGTGTTCCAGCCCCAGGGGCTGGTGCTCGTCTCGGGCCCCACGGGCAGCGGCAAGACCACCACGCTCTACTCCGCGCTCACCGCGCGGCGCCGTCCCGAGCTCAACGTGATCACCGTCGAGGACCCCATCGAGTACCACCTCGACGGCGTCACGCAGATCCAGGTGCAGCCCGAGATCGGCGTGACCTTCGCCACCGTGCTGCGCGCGCTCCTGCGGCAGGACCCCAACGTGATCCTCGTGGGCGAGACCCGCGACGCCGAGACCGCGCGCATCGCGCTGGAGGCGTCGATGACCGGCCACCTCGTGCTCACCTCGGTGCACACCAACGGCGCCGCCGAGGCCGTGGTGCGCCTCGACGACCTCGGGGCCGAGCGCTACGCCGTCGCCGCCGCGGTGGCCGGGGTGCTGCACCAGCGCCTCGTGCGCCGCATCTGCCCGGCGTGCGCGCAGCCCTTTGACTATCCCCAGCGCCTCGTGGAGTCGTTCTTTCGCCTGGGCGCGCTCACCCCCGGGGTCTCGTACACCTTCCAGCGCGGCGCGGGCTGCGCGCAGTGCCAGGGCACGGGCTTCAAGGGGCGCGTGGCGCTCTTCGAGCTGCTCACGATGACCGACGCGCTGCGCGAGACCATCGTGCACAAGCCCGAGGTCACCGCGCTGCGCGCCACCGCGCGGGCCGAGGGGTCGATCCTCGAGCTCGCGCGCTACGCCGGGCAGCTCGTGGCCGCGGGGCTCACCGCGCCCGGTGAGGTGCTGCACCTGATCCAGCGCCCGGGATAGCCCATGCGGCCCATCGCGGAGATCAGCGAGGCCCTCGGGCTCGCGCGCACCGGGGCGCTGTTCTCGCGCGATGAGGGCCTGCGGCGCGTGCTCTCGGTGGCCACGGAGATGGGGCGCGGCGTCGGCGCTGCCTCCCCCCGAGGCGCTACGGTCACCGCGCTCTTCTGGATCCTCGATGGGCTGCGCGATCAGCCTCGTCCGCGGGCGTCGCGGGGGGGCGTATCGCTGAGGCCGTGGGGCGGGGAATGTCCCTCGCGGGTTGCGCGGCCTGCCGTGAGGGCGCATGAACCGCACGCACCGATGCCCGTGAAGACGCCTCGCACCCCTTCTCCTCGCACGAAGACCGTTGATCTCACGGTGCTGTGGACCGCGCGCGCGCTGCAGCACACCGACACCCTGCGGTGGTTCCTGCACGCCGACATGGACGAGAGCTCGCCGCTGGAGGCCATCGGCGTGCGCGGGGTCACACCCTCGACCTCGCTCACCCGCGCGAAGGAGAAGCTCCGCGCGCGGCTCGCGGCGCTGGAGTCGGCGACGGTGTGTCGCGACGCGGCGCTGTTCCGCAACGTCGACGCGCTGGGCGCGATGCTCTCGCTCTCCGACACCGAGCGGGACCTTCTGGCCTTCGCGATCACCCTCGACTACCACCGCCCGCTGCTGGCGTGCTTCGAGCGGCTGGAGGGGCTCTCGCTGCGCCGCCTGCACGCGCTGCTCGGGGCCGTGCTGGGCCGCCCCGAGGAGTCGGTGCGAGACGCGCTGCGCCGCACGGCGCCGCTGTCGCAGACGGGGCTCGTGCGGGTGGCGGCCGACGTGCGCCGCACGTGGGACGACCCCTTCGAGGTAATGGACGGCCTCGAGAACATCCTCCTGGGCGAGTACGAGCGCCCGGAGTCGATCCTCGGGAACTTCTTTCGCGAGGCGCCCGCGCCGCGCCTCACGCTCGACGAATTCCCCCACGCGAAGGACGACGTGGAGCTGCTGCGACGCTTTCTCACGGGCGCGCT
>JBILLI010000556.1:0-5197 GCA_044376155.1 Polyangiales bacterium | reverse complement strand
GTCGATGTCGCCGACGGAGCGATGGCCCTGCTGCGCGAGCGCGGGCACGTGCCTGCCGCGCGCACCGTGCTCTTCGGACAATCCCTGGGCACCGGGGTGGCGAGCGCCCTCGCAGCGCGCGGTGCGGGCGCGCGGGTGGTGCTGATGACGCCGTTCCGCTCGATCCCCGCGGTGGCCTCGGGGCTCTTTCCCTTTCTCCCGGTAGGGATGTTGATTCGAGACCGCTTCGACACCGAGGCCCGCGCGCCGCACATCACGGTGCCCGCGCTGGTGATCCACGGGACGCGCGACGAGGTGATCCCCTTCGCGCACGGCGAGGCGCTCTCGCGCGTGCTCCCGCAGGCCACGCTGCTGCGGGTGGAGGGCGGGCACCACAACGACCTCTGGAGCGACCACGGCCGCGCGCTGCACGCCGCCCTCGACGGCTTCATCGCCCCGCTGCGCTGAGCGGCGGCGCCGGGACCGGGAGGCGGTACTCGCGCTCGACCTGCCCCGTGTCACCGCGCAGGCGCGCGACCGTGTTGCGCCGCGGGACGTCGACGAGCACCACGTCGCCGACCCTCGGGACCGCGATGCGGGTCGGCACCCATTCGATCGGCGCGCGGAGCTCGTCGAGCGAGGCCGCGTTGATGCGCACGAGCCCGTCGCGAAGGAGCCAGGCCTCGCCGCCGCGCGCCGCGCCCGTCGTGAACACGGGCGGGGTCGGGCCGAAGGACGAGACGCGGCGCGCGTCGCCCTGCGCGAGGTCCATGCGCCAGAGCACGACGTCGGTGTTGCCCGCGGTGAGCAGCGCGTGGGGCGACGCCGACGGGAACACCACGCGCGGCGCGGTGGGCAGCGTGATCGCGAGCGCGCGCGGCGCGGGGTCGTCGAAGGTCACGTGCCAGAGGCGGGCGCCGTTGGAGGGGTAGAGCGCGGGGGAGTAGCCGATGAAGCCACGGCCGTCGGGCGTGAAGGCCGCGAGGTTGATCCCGGTGGGGGCCACGGGCAACGGACGCACCGCGCCGGTCGCGAGCTCGAGCAGCTGCACGCCCTGCGTGTCAGGCAGGATCAGCGCGCGCTCGTCGGGCGTCGGCATCTGCGGATAGTTCCCATACAGTCCGAAGTGATCGCCCCACTGGGGCGAGGTCAGCTCGATGCGCCCCACGCGGCGCGGCGACCGGTCCGAGAGCTGCGCCGGCGTCGCCCCCGCCAGCTCGTAGCGCTCGACGCGATAGGGGATCCGAGTGTGCGCCACGGCGCGGCTCTCGGCGACGACCCGCACGATCGCGTCCTGGGTGCGCAGCGGGATCTCGAAATACTGCGCCGAGATCTCGAGGGGCAGCGTGCCCGCCTCGAGCGTCGTCGGGTCGATGTAGTACATCAAGCCGTAGGAGTGGCGCAGGACGATCCAGCGCGACATGACATACGGCGCCTCGCTCCCGGGACAGGCGAGGACCCACGCCTCGCGCTGGAGGGTCATGGCGCGACGGTCGAAGCGGCGCAGGTGACCGCCGCGCGCGCCGCAGGTCATCACGATCACGGCGTCATCGGTGAAGACGAACGAGGGGAGCGACTCGTCGTCGAGGCGCGTCACCTCCCGCGCCGTGCCGTCGGGGTCAAGCGCGTAGAGCGTTCGCAGGTTCAGCGGCACCCGATACCGGTTGGGCCGCATCGCATCGAGCTCGAAAGCGGTAGCGGTCGGAAAGGCCTGCACCACGAAGGCGCGGTCCTCGACGGGGTCGGTCGCGAAGCTGCTGAGCGTCGCCGCCTCGGGGTTGAACCGCCCCGGCGCCGCGAACACGGGGATCTCGCTCGTACCGCCGCGCCCATCGGCCGCGCCGATCACCAGGGTACCGTCGCCCGCCCGACGCACCGCGGGATAGGACGCCTCGAGGCGCGCGCCCTCGCTCGGCGGCCGCGCGTCGAAGGGCGCCGGCGCGACACAGGCACCGAACGCGATCACGGTCAGCACTGAAAGGTCCCGCATCACCGCTCCGATCTCACGCCCTCGCGCGCACCTCTCTTCTGCGCCATCGCGGGGGCGCTTGCAACGCGCCCGCGTGTGGTAGCGTCGCGCACAGGCGCGGACCCGCAGCGACGCGGGCCGTGACCCGAAAGGACCGTTGTGTTCATGCCGTCGAAGATCACGGTGCCGGAGATCCGTGCGCGCAAGGCCACGCGCGGACAGGGCGAGAAGCTCGCGATGGTGACCGCGTACGATGTCACCTTCGCGCGCATGGTCGACGCCGCGGGGGTCGACGCCATCCTCGTGGGAGACTCCCTCGGGATGGTGATCCAGGGGGGCACGTCGACGCTCCCGGTCACGGTCGACGAGATCTGCTACCACGGCCGCGCGGTGATCCGCGGGACGCAGCGCGCGCACGTCATCGGCGACATGCCCTTCATGAGCTACCAGGCCTCCATGGAGCAGGCCCTGCTCAACGCCGGCAAGATGATGAAAGACGGCGGCTTCGAGTCGGTGAAGCTCGAGGGCGGCAAGGAGATCGCCGAGGTGATCCACCGCCTCGTGCGCATGGGCATCCCCGTGATGGCCCACGTGGGGCTCATGCCCCAGCGCATGCACACCATGGGCGGCTTCAAGGTCCAGGGCCGCAACGCGATGGACGCCGAGTCGGTGCTCGAAGACGCCATCGCCGTGGCCGACGCCGGGGCCTACGCCGTGGTGGTCGAGGGCGTGCCCGCGCCCCTCGCCGACCGCATCACCCACGCCATTGATGTCCCCACCATCGGCATCGGCGCGGGGGTCGGGTGCGACGGGCAGATCCTGGTGTCGTATGACCTCCTGGGGCTCAACGACACGCTCAAGCCCCGCTTCGTGAAGCGCTACGAGCAGTTCTTTCGCCGCGGCGTCGACGCCGTGAAGCTCTACGTCGAAGAGGTGCGCGACGGGGCCTTCCCCGACGTGGAGCACAGCTTCGGGCTCAAGAACGACGGGCGGCCCGCGAAGGTCTCCGCGCGCTTCCCCACCCTCGAGGCGATGACCCTCGGCGAGCCGCAAGACGTCACCGACGTCCCCGAGTCGCACCCCGCGATGGACCTCGCGCGCGCCTACGGTCCGACGCAGTGAGCGTGGAGGTCCTGCGGGCGGTGGCCGCGCTGCGGGCGCGCTGCGACGTCGTGCGGGCGCGGGGCGCGCGGGTGGGCTTCGTGCCGACCATGGGCGCGCTCCACGAGGGCCACCTCGCCCTCGCCCGCGAGGCCCGCGCGCGGGTCGGCGCCGAGGGCCTGGTGGTGACGTCGATCTTCGTGAACCCCACGCAGTTCGCCGCCCACGAGGACCTCTCGAAGTACCCCCGGGAGCTCGACGCCGACGTCGCCCGCTGCGCCGACGCGGGCGTCGACGTGGTGTTCGCACCCCCGGTGGACGAGATGTATCCCGACGGCGACCAGACCCGGGTGCGCGTGTCGGGGGTGTCAGCGCCCCTGGAGGGGGAGTTTCGCCCGACGCACTTCGAGGGCGTGGCCACGGTGGTCACCCGGCTCTTCAACGCCGTGGGTCCCTGCATCGCGGTCTTCGGCCGCAAGGACTACCAGCAGCTCCGGGTGGTCACCCGCATGACCCGAGACCTCCTGCTGCCCGTGGAGGTCGTGGGACACCGAACGATCCGCGAGGGTGACGGCCTCGCGATGAGCTCGCGCAACCGCTACCTCTCCCCGGCGGACCGCGCGCGGGCGGCGAAGATCCCCGCGGCCCTGGGCCTCACGGTGCGCGCGTGGGAGGGCGGCGAGCGCGCCACCGAGCGCCTGCGCGAGACCGCCGAGAACGCCCTGCGCCCGTGGGTCGACGCGGTGGACTACGTCTCCCTCCGCGACGCCGACGACCTCGCGGCGCTCCCCGAGGTGCTCGCCGACCACCGCCGCGCGGTGCTCGCGGTGGCGGTGCGGGTGGGCACCACGCGGCTCATCGACAACGTGGTGCTCGGGGTAGACCCGCCGCCCTGCGGGTGAGCGTCAGCGCACCCAGATCCCGTAGAACTCGGTGCCCGCGGTCGGGGTGATGGCGTCGCTGCGGTCGTTCACGTCGGCGTCGCCCGTGCGCGGGGTGCAGCTGCTGCCCGAGCAGAACGCGCCGAGCCCCGTGGGAAAGTCCACGTTGTCGCGGTAGTCGGTGGAGAGGTAGACGCGGTCGCGGTTGGTGTCTTGCGCGCCGTCGGCCTCGCCGGCCTTGAGGTAGAGCCGCGCGCGCACCACGCCGTTGAGCAGCGCGGTGTCGCCCGTGCGCGGGGTGGCGCGGGCGATCACGCAGGGGTTGGTGCACGTCGGGTGATTGGTGAAGACCGCGCTGCCGCCGCAGGTCCATCCCAGCGCGGCGAAGCGGTCGCGCAGGGTGCTGTTGGGCAGGCACGCCTCGTCGGTGCGCAGCAGGAACGCGTTGCGGTGGGTGATCATCACCGCTCGGCCCGCGACGCGGTGGAACGCCTCGGAGCGCAGGTCCTGGTTGATCGTCGGGTCGGGCGCGCCGAAGCTCACGTCGGGCGACTCCCAGTTGTTGGGCACCGGGGCGCTCACCCGCCAGTTGCCCTGGTTCGCCGCGTCGCCGTTGTTGGTCACGGTGGCCAGAAAGGTCCAGCCGCCCCCCTCGGTGACCATGTCGCAGTAGGCGCGAAACCCGGGCTGCGACCCGTTGCCGTCGGGGTCCACGAGGTACACCCCGCTGGCCGCGCCGGGGTTCGCCGCGAGGATCGCCGCGCAGCTCACCCCGGTGCGCTCGCACTGCCCCGAGACGCACGAAGCCCCTGTGGCGCAAGCGTTTCCGCACGCGCCGCAGTGGGTGGTGGAGGTGCTCGTGTCGACCTCACACCCGTTGCTCACATCGCCGTCGCAGTTGCCGCGACCGGTGGCGCAGGGGGCGGTCTCGCAGCGCCCCGCGACGCACGCCGCGAGGCCCGCGGTGGAGGCGCAGCGCGCGCCGCACGCGCCGCAGTGGGCCGTGGAGGTCGCGAGGGTCACCTCGCAGCCGTTGGAGGGAGCGAGGTCGCAGTCGGCGAAGCCCGGGGCACACACGAAGGCGCACGCGCCGCTGGCGCACACGGGGGCGGCGTTGGCCCGCGCGGGGCAGGCGTTGTTGCACATGCCGCAGTGGGCGGGGTCGGAGGGCAGGGTCACGCACTGCGTCGCGCAGAGGGTGCGACCGGCGCCGCACGAGGGCACACACGCGCCGGCGCTGCACACCTCGCCGTCGGGGCACACGCGG
>JBILLI010000555.1:0-5201 GCA_044376155.1 Polyangiales bacterium | reverse complement strand
GTGGGCGAGGATGGCGGGGGTTGGCCCGGCACCTTCGACGACGTGCGCGCGGCCCTGGCGCAGCTCCCCGCGCTCGCCGCGGCGCACCCCGTGGACCTCTCCCGCGTGCTGCTCCTCGGGCACTCCGCGGGCGCGCACCTCGCGCTCTGGCTCGCCAGCGTCGACCCCGCGGTGAGCGCCCTGCGCGCGGTGCTGGCCCTCGCGCCCCTCACCGACCTCACGCGCGATCACCTCCGGGGCTTCTGCCGTCGCGCGGGCGGTGCGCTGGTCGAGGGCATCGACCCCGACGCGGACGTGTCCCGCGTTCTGGCGTCACCCGCGTTGATGCCCCCGCCCCGCGTGCCCGTGCACATCCTCGACGCGGCGCACGACGCGGTCGTCGCGGGGAGCCACGGCGAGCGCTACCTCGCGGCGCACCCGCAGCGCGTGACCCGCGCGGTGATCCCCGACGCGGGGCACTTCGAGCTCATCGCGCCAGGGCAGGGCGCGTGTGACGTCGTGCTCCGCGAGGCCCTGTCGCTGCTCGACGCGGGATGATCACCGCCCCACGCGCGAGGCGCCACACGGGTCGGGCCCATGCCCCGGACATGTCTCCCGCACCCGACCGACCGGGTGTCGGTGCGACGCCTCGACCATGGCGGTCGATCCACGGTGCTGCGCTCACGGCAGCGGCCCTACGACGTGCACGACCTGCGGCAACATCTCTGCCGGGCGCACGCCGAGGAGCTGCTTGCTCGTGCGCGTGAGGTGGGCCGAGTCTGCGAAGCCCGCCCGGTGCGCGGCCTGCGTGAGGTTCGCCGCGCCGAGGGCCGCCTCTCGAATCGCGCGCTGCAGCTTGAACCACGCGCCCCAGACCCGCGGCGGTGCGCCGAGCGTCTCCGTCGTCAGGTGCGTCATCCGGCTCTCGGAGAGCCCCTGCCGCGCAGCGGCTTCGGCCACGCGCAGGCCCTCCGCGTCGATCGCCGCGAGCGCGCGTAGCAGGCGGCCATCGACCCGGCGTTGCGGGGCTGCGAGGGCGTCACCCAGGGCCTCGCGCAGGTCGTCGCGGCCCGGAACGAACCCACGCCACCGATCGGCGAGACGCTGCACGTCCTCGAAGCGGTAGCGCCTCGCGTCGAGGTAGGCCACGCAGGCGTAGGGGTCTCCAAAGGCCAGCACGCGGTGCGACGTGCCCGCGGGCAGCGCAACGGCGCCCTCGGATCGCACGCGCCTCCCCGCCATCGCGAGCTCGCAGCGCCCCAGCAGCACCCCGTGCAGCGGAGGACGTCGCTCGAAGAGCCGCACGCCCGCGGTGCGAGCGCCCGAGAGGGCCGCGTGGGGGCCGACCACCAGCACCGTCGGCGCGTCGGAGGCGTTCGCGGTCCGGCGATCGATGGCACCCATGGGCGGAATCTTCGTGCGGTCGCGGGGCACACACAAGCGCAGCAGATCGGTTCAAGCGCGCGGCGCCGGGGGCGCCCTATGGCTCTCCCCGACGACGCCCAGCGCGCGACACCCCCCCCGCACGGAGCCCCTCATGACACAGAGCAACGCTGAGATCCGAGGTTTCAAGCAGGTCTTCACCGCCCTCGGTGTGACCTACATCCTGCTCGCGAGCTCGTGGCTCGTCCGCGGCCCCGTCGTGCTGCGCGACTTCGCGGTGCCCGAGCGCGTGATCGCCGAGCCCGTGTTCGTCGACCTCTTCATGTTCTTCTACGAGTTCATGGCCTTCGGCGGGGTGGTCCAGGTGCTCCTCGGGCGCGTGACCCGCGGCCTGCGCGCGCAGACCCTCGTCGCCTGCGTCTACACCGCGGCGAACGTGCTCTTCACCTTCCGCGACCTCTCCACCTCCGACAGCCGCTTCGGCAACCGCCTGTACCGCGGCGACGCGACGCTGCTCTTCGTCGTGACCGACCTCGCGTTCGCGTGCGTCTTCGGCGTCCTCGCCTTCGCGGGCCTGCGGCGACTGCGCGCGGAGGGGAGCACCACGGCGCAGGGCGCGTAGTGCAACGAGTCGGGGCACGCCCGTGGTCGCTGCGCCTGCCCGTCGCGCGAGATCCATCGCGGCTCACGAAGGTCTCGCGGATCCGCTGCGGACCCGACGCTCGGTGGGAGAATCCCTCCGCCGCAGGGTCAGGGCGTCGAGACGACGGCGGCCGTTCGGAGGGCGCCATACGACGAGGTGACGGAGACGGCCCCGGGCGAGGCGGCGCTGGGCGCCGTGAGCTCGTAGCGGGCGTTGCCGGGCACCCAGGTCATCGCGCCGAAGCCGGGGACCGTGAGCGTCGGGCGCGGCTGCAGCGAGCTGGCGACGTTGACCACGAGCCGCTGCTGCCCGGCCGACCACGACGCGCTCTGCACGGTGAGGGCGTCTTCGATGTTGACGGCGTGGATGCCGTCGGCGGAGTCGGTGAACCACGCGGTGTTGCCGTCGGGAATCACGTCCCAGCCCCCGATGCGGCGGTTGGTCGGCGTCGCGATGTCGGTGTCGAACCACCCGATGGAGACCGGCGCCGCGGGGTTGGTGAGGTCGAACACGCGCAGCCCGTCCTGCTGGTTGGCGACCCAGGCGAGGTTGCCCTGCACCTCGACGTGCCGCGCGACGGCGCCGGTGGAGCCCGGGAGGGCGCTCACCTGCGTCACGGCGGTGGGGACGCGCACGTCCCAGATCCGTACGCGGCCGTTGGTCGCGTCGTCGGTGGTGAGCACGTACTCGCCGGACGGGGTCGGGATGGCCGTGTTCGTGGCCGCGCCCGCGTACCGCTTCACCACGAGCATCGGCGGCTGCGGCGGGGCGTAGTAGTTGGGGGTGAACGACGTGAGCGTCGAGAGGTCGTAGACGGCGAAGCCCACGCGCCACGCCGCGTAGAGCTTGCCGTTGCGCACGGCGATGTCGCAGATGCTGGCGGAGCTCGACACGTTGTTGCGAATGATCGACGTGAAGAACTGCGGCGCCGCGGGGTTGGTGTACTCGAACACCACGATGCCGCTGGTCATCACCGAGCCGACGAAGAGAAACACCCGCCCGCCGATCTCCGCGGCGGTGAGCGTGCGCACCTGGCTCCCGAAGTGAAAGCCCGGGCCTGCGCCGTACGAGAGCACGCTCACGAGCGCCGGCGCCGCGGGCGAGGCGAGGCTGTAGACGTAGACCCCCGTGAAGCGGCCGTAGGCCGGGTCGACGACGCCCGAGTAGTTCGAGACGAAGAGGTAGTCGGTGCCGGCGATGTTCTGCGTGGCGACGTCGGTCACGTCCGTCGCGCCGACCGCAGGCAGCACCGTGGTCACCAGCGCGGGCGCGCCGCGGTTGGAGAGGTCGACCACCGCGAAGCCCGCGGCGCGGCGCCCGACGTACGCGTAGCCGCCCGCCACGGCGAAGTCGCCGGTGTTCTGGTCCGCGCCGAAGTCGTAGCGCCCGATGAGCGACGTGTTGAGGGTGCCCGGAAGTCCCAGCGCGCTCGAGCGCGCGGCGGTGTCGTCACCGGCGCCTCCGCAGCCGAGCACGGAGAGGGTGAGCGTGAGCGTGCAAGCGAGGGTGTGTTTGAGTGTCATGGCTCCTTGCTCAGCGGTTGGCCGGGGCCGCGAAGACCCGTCACACAATTCGAAGGGTGCAGCTCCTTTGCTGTCGTGTCGCGCGCTGCTCGCCCACGCCGCACCATGCGCTCTATGCTCGCGCGACGATGACCCCCGACGCCCTGCCGCCTCCCTCCGCGCCCCGCCCGCGTCGTCGCTGGTTGTGGGTGGTGCTCGGCCTCGCGGCGCTGCCGGTGCTGGGCTTCGTGGCGCTGTCGACCCTGATGGGGGTTCGGATGCGCGACGCGTCCGCGGCGGCGCGGCGGTTCTGCGCGGCCCATCCGACGGGCGCCGCGGTGCGGGCCGACGCGCTGCGACGACGGGGCGAGGCGGAGGGGCTGCAGGTGAGGGTGTCGATAAGAGAGGGGGGCATCGGGGACGTCGAGGCCTGCGGCGGCGCGATGACCGCGACGTACTGCTGCTCCCTCACGTTGGAGGCCGGTCGCGTGGCGTCACAGCGCTACGCCCGCGTCGACTGAGGGGCACGATCACCGGGGCTCTGCGCGGCGCGGTCCCCCGGGAGATCTCGCACCGGCTTCGTTGATCCTCGGCGCACGACGCAATGACCCGGAACCGGGTAAGCTCGCGCGATGCGAGCACCGCTCTTTCTGGCTCCCTTGCTCGTCTCGTGCGCGGCACACCCGACGCCCGTGCAGAACGTCACCGCGCCCGCTCCCGACGCGCGCGCGAGCCGACCTGACGCGGCGTCCGAGGAGTCCGACGCGCACACAATTGCTCCTCCCGACGCGGCGACCGTCGCGCCGGGGGCAGACGCCGCCCCGCATGCGCCCTTGAACGAAGCGTGTACGAGCCAGCAGCCTTCTCCGCGGAGTTTGCGTCCGCCGAGGACCCCCGCGCTGCGAGGCGAGGTGTCCATGGACGTTTCGCGGTGGGAGGAGGCGCGCGGAGGAGGCTTCACATGGCGTCAGCCCCGAGGGCTCTTTGTGCAAAGAGCCCTGCCCGACGGCGTGGAGCTCTGGAGCTCGCTCGTGGTGAATGCGTCGCACGGAATGGCGGAGCCGGGCGACGAGACGCGACACTGGTTTCGTGCGGTGTTTCGCCTGGTAGAAGCCCCGCTCGCGCAGGCGACGTGCCGCGTGGCTCCATACGCGTACGCCTCGTTGTTTCCCGAGGGGGAGCGCGGGATCAGCTCCGCTAGTCTCGACAGTATCACCGTGGGCGAGCATCCCGCGTGGCAGATGTCTGACGGAGCCCACGGCTACAACGCACGCTACGTGTTCATCGAACTCGGGCCGAGCCGCACCGCGGTGCTCCGCTTCGATATGATCGGCGACTACCTCACCGAGAGCATGAGTGGTCCCCGGAGTGCGATCGCCAACCAGCAAGGGGAAATCGCGACCGAGGTCGTGCGCTCGTTGCGCGCGCCATGAAGCCCGTCAAGGCACGGCGTCGCTCACCGGCGTAGGGCGGCGTTGCTCGAAGAGATCCCTTTCGACCCACCGCTGAAGTGATCGTAGGTGTTCACGGGTGGTGTTCATTCGAGGTTCCTTCTGCCGCAGGCTGAAGCTTCACGGCAGACCAAACATCGGAGCAGTGAAAACCTGTGGTAACCGTCCACGGGGCCCATGGGCGTCACGCGTTCCTGCTACCGCGGGCTAAGGAGCCTACGCAGTATAAACGTGCCGAATTGC
>JBILLI010000554.1:0-5207 GCA_044376155.1 Polyangiales bacterium | reverse complement strand
GCGCCGATGCCCGCGCCGAGGGCCATGCTCTTGCCGAAGATCCCCGCGACCAGCGCGATGAGCCCGCCCACCACGCCGCCCACTGCGATGCCGCCCAGGATCACCGCGATGCTCAGCACCATGGCGATGATCCCGCCCGCGCGGTGCGCGCCGCCGACCATGTTGAGGGGCACGCCCGCGAGGGGGCCGCGCGGCGCGCCGCACCCCGCGCACACCACCTGCGTGCCGCGCACCAACGTGGGCGCGGGCTGCCCGCACGCGCCGCAGACGGCACCGTAGTGCGCGCGACCGCAGTGCGGACAGAGGCTCTCCCCCGCCGGAATGGTCGCGCCGCAGACGGTACATTTCTGCATCGCCGCAGAGCCTACCACCCGCGGGGCACTTCGCCGAACGCGACGCTCCGCGGAGGCCCCGGCGCGTAGAGGTACCGACGCACGGCGCCCTCCGTGAGCAGCAGCACCGTGGACGACACCGTGCCGTACACCGGGGTCTCGACGCACAGCGCCTGCAGCCGCCGCGCGAGCTCGTCGGGCAGCGCCGCGTCGAGGGGGTCGCGCGGTCGCTCGGTCGGAAACTCCGGGTCGCGCAGGGTCTCGGTGAGCCGCTCGATCAGGGCGTCTTCGCCGAGCGTGGGGACCGTCTCGGGCGCGAGCAACGCGGTCATGCGCAGGGTCTTCGGGAAGGCCGCGGAGCCCAGGCGGTCGTTGGCGAGCACATGGACCCCGGGCGAGAGGGCATGCACCTCGATGGATCCCGGCGCATCGCGCACATAGGCCACGCGGAGGTCCGCGGCGTCGCCGAAGAGGAGGTTGAAGGGGTTGTACTGCGTGGGCTCGAGCGCGCGCAGGGTCTCCTCGGCGGCGCGCGCCGAGCCCGCGCGCAGGCACGCAAGCACCACCTCGCCGCGGGAGCGACGCCCCTCGGCGCGCGGCGCGAGGGAGCGCTGGTTGGTGAGCCCCACGAAGAAGCCCCGCGCGGTGGCGCCCATCCACGTGCCCCCGGCCTGCGTGTCTTCTCCCGCCCACACCGGGTCGCCGTCGCGGGTGTGACCGCGCAGGGCCGGCGCGGTGGCGGCGCGGGCGTAGAACTCGTCGCGGTTCGCGGCGACGATGAGCGGGAACGCGGGGTGAACGCCACGCAGCGCGGCGATGGTGCACATGACGGTGGATCTTGCGGTCGCGCGGCGGGCTCGGGTAGTAGCCCGCGGGTGATCCCCGATGTGTGGCGCGACGAGGCGCGTGCGGTGCTGCGCCTCGCCATCCCCGCGGTGGCGCAATCGCTCCTGCAGACCCTGGTCTTCGTGGTCGACCGGCTGATGCTCGGGCGGCACTCCGCCGCCGCGCTCGCCTCGCTGCAGGTCGTGGGCACGCTGGTGTGGTCGCTGCAGTCGGTGTTCGCGTCGTTCAGCGTGGGCACCGTGGCAGTGGTGGGACGCTGCGTGGGCGCCCGCGACGCCGACGGCGCGACCAGCGCGCTGCGCGGCAGCGTGATGGTGGCCGCGGGGGTGGGCGCCCTCATCGGCTTCGGCGCGTGGCTGGGCACCGACGCGCTCATCGCGTTCAGCGCCGGCGCCGCCGACGCGACGGTGCGCGAGGCCGCGCGGGGATACCTCCGCGTGATGCTCCCCGCGATGCCCATGCTCTTTCTGGGCATCGTCACGACCAACGCGCTGCAGGCCGCGGGCGACACCCGCACGCCCTTCGCCATCGCCGTGCTCACCAACGTGGTGAACATCCTCGGCAACGCGGTGCTGATCTTCGGGCTGCTCGGGTTCCCGCGGATGGGCGCCACGGGCGCGGCGATCTCCAATGCGTTCGCGCTGAGCGTCGAGGCCGCGCTGGGGCTCTGGGCGCTCTCTCGCCGCGACGCGCCGGTGCGCCTCACCCGCGAGGGTCCGGGGGTGTCAATCTGGGCGGGCGCGAAGCGGGTGCTCGCGGTGAGCGTCGGGTCCTTCGGCGAGCGGGTGATCTACCACGCGGGGTACCTCTCCTTCGTGCGCATGACCAACGGGCTCGGCGCCGTGGCAATGGCCGCGCATCAGGCGCTGCTCTCGATGGAGAGCGTGTCGTTTCTCAGCGCCGATGGCTTCGCGGTGGCGAGCAGCGCGCGGGTGGCGCAGAGCCTCGGCGCGGGGGACGTGGGCGCGGCACGGCGCACCGCGATGGTCGCGGCGGGCATCTGCGCGGCGGTGCTGGGCGTGGCGGCCGTGGGCTTTCTCGTGGCGGGCGGACAGCTCGTGGCGCTGTTCCAAGACGATCCCGCCATCGTGGCCGCCGGGCGCTCGGCGATGGTCGCGCTCGCGGTGGCGCAGGTGCCGATGGGGGTGGCGATCGTGATGGCGCAGTCGCTCCGCGGCGCGGGTGCGACGCGCGATGCGTTGATCATCGCGATGGTGGGCGCGCTCGTCGTGCGCATCACCGCGACGTGGGGCTTCGTCTACGGGCTCGGCCTGGGCTTCGTCGGCGTGTGGATGGGCTCGGGCACCGACTGGATCGTACGGATGCTCCTCGGCGCCTGGCGCTGGCGACGGGGGCGCTGGGCGAAGGTGCGGGTGTAGCGGGCGACGGTGATTACTGCAGCGTAAGCGTGAGACCCACGGGGGGGCAGCCCTCGGGGTCCTCGCGCACGATGCGGAGGTAGACGGGGTTGGCGCTGCTGCCGCCGTTGTCGGGGCTGTACTCGTAGACGTTCTCGGCGGTCGCCGTGGCCGCGCCCTCGGGGCAGCCGATGCCCGCGGTGCCGACGGGCTGGTCCTGCGCGTCGACCCAGGTGAGCTGGACACCGCAGGCCTGCGCGCCCGAGACCGAGCGGGCCGCCGACGCGATGCGCACCGACTGCCCCGAGCGCTCCAGGCGAAAGGGACCCGCGTACGCGTGCACGCGACAGCCGAGGGTCATCGCGCTGGGCCCGCCCCGGGTGAGGGCGCGCGCGTCGCGCAGGGTGCCCTGGGTCGGCGCCTGCGCACCGCCCGCGGAGGTCGCCGTGGGCGAGGGCGACGCCACGGGCGCCGACGACGAGCCGCTCTGACAGGCGGCGAGCACGAGAACCCCCAACGCGATGCGTCCGCGCATGGCGACGACGACCTGCCCCGCGCGTGTCCCTGTCAAGGCAGGCGCAGACCGTCGTCGATCGCCGTCACCACCCCGCGGACGATTTTCGTGACGGGTCGTCGGCGCAGCGGTCAACCCCACTTCGAACGCTCACCCCTCTCCCCGGAGCTCAGACCATGCGCACGCCGATCAACCCACTCCTCGCGCGCCTCACGCTCACCACCCTCACCGTCGCGGCCTGTGTCGGCGACGGGGGCGGGCAGAGCTTTCTCGGCGCCGAGCCCGCCGCCCAGCGCACCCAGGCGCTCACGCTGAACCGCGCCGACCTCGTCGGGAACATCACCGGCCCGTCGACCGGACAGGTGGGCACCGCGGCGACCTTCACCGTCTCGGTCGAGAACATCGGCAACCGCCCCGCGAGCGGCACGATCATCTACGTGACCGTGCCCTCGGGCGCGGCCATCACGGCCACCACCGGCGGCTGTGTGATCGCCGCGTCTCCGTGGCGCGTGCGCTGCCCCTACGGCGCGCTCTCGGCGGGGCAGAGCCGCACGGGTACGTTCTCCGTGACGCTGCCCGCCACCGCCGCGACCTACAACTTCACCGCGCAGGCGTACACGTCCAGCGTCGAGCGCTCGACCACGAACAACACCGTGAACCTCCCGGTGGCCGTGACGCCCGTTCCGCCGCCGCCCCCGCCCCCGCCGCCGCCGCCCCCGCCCCCGCCCCCGCCCCCGCCGCCGCCGCCGCCGCCGCCGGTGGTCATCGCCACGCCGCAGCTCCTCGACATCGAGGACTGCTTCGGCCCGGGTACGCTCACGAGCTTCGCGCAGTGCACCCCCGCGTGGATGCTCACGGGGCAGGTGTCGCTGGACCCCGGCGGCTTGATCTCCGTCGCGACCGAGCCCGACATCGCGGGCACGTGGACCGAGCCCGGCGGCAGCGGCACGATCCGCATGGAGTACCGCACGATCTCCACCGGCGACCTGGTGTCGGTGTTCACGGGCACGAGCGTGTCATCCACCTGCTACGAGGGCCTGATCACCTCGCCCTCGATGCCGCAGGGCGCCTTCCGCGCGTGCCTCCACTGATCCCCTGACGCGCAGCGCCCCGGCGCGCGCCACCCCGACACCTGCTCTTCCGTCACCCCACATCGTCGTCGCGACGCCCCGCTCGGGGGCCGCCGCGGGGGTGTGGGCGCGTTGTCACCCGGCGTCATCCGCGCGTCGTCGGGCGTCACGGAGCTGTCGTTCGAGCGCAGGCACGGTGTCTGCGAAGGGAGGCCTTCTGTGAACGCCCCAACCGCCGCGTCGACCGAGAGCCGACGCCTCGACCTGCTCGTCCCCCTCGGGATCATCGGCATCGTGCTGATGATGGTCCTGCCGCTGCCCCCGGCGCTGCTGGACCTGCTGCTCTCGTTCAGCATCGCCCTCTCCGTGGGGGTGTTCCTCACGGCCCTCTTCATCGAAGAGGCCCTGGAATTCAGCGCGTTTCCCGCGTTCGTGCTCGTCGCCACGCTGCTGCGCCTGTCGCTGAACGTGGCCACCACGCGGCTGATCCTGCTGCACGGCGCCGAGGGCGCGGGGGCCGCGGGCTCGGTGGTGGAGGCCTTTGGACGCTTCGTCGTCGAGGGCAACGTGCTCGTGGGCCTCGTGATGTTCCTCATCATCGCGGTGATCAACTTCATCGTGATTACCAAGGGCGCGGGGCGCGTCGCCGAGGTGGCCGCGCGCTTCACCCTCGACGCCATGCCCGGCAAGCAGATGGCCGTCGACGCGGACCTCTCGTCGGGCGCCATCGACGCCGACACCGCGCGCAAGCGCCGCAAGAACCTCGAGCGCGAGGCCGACTTCTTCGGTGCCATGGACGGCGCGTCGAAGTTCGTGCACGGCGACGCCATCGCGGGGTTGCTCATCACCTTCATCAACCTCCTGGGAGGGCTGATCCTGGGTGTTCTCGGGGGGATGGACATCGCCCGCGCGGCCGAGACCTTCTCGGTGCTCTCGGTCGGTGACGCCCTCGCCTCGCAGGTGCCCGCGCTGCTGATCTCCGCCGCCTCGGGCATCGTCGTCACCCGCAGCGCCACGGGTGAACCCATCGGTCGGGCCTTTGGCACCCAGCTCCTCGGGCGTCGACGCGCTGTCACCATGACCGCTG
>JBILLI010000553.1:0-5209 GCA_044376155.1 Polyangiales bacterium | reverse complement strand
GTCGCTCTCCGAGCGCACCGCCGACGCGCTCACGGGCGGTGGATACGAGACCGTGGCGTGGTCCCCTGATGGCGCGCGGGGGGTGCTCCTCGCGACGCGGCAGCCCTCGGGCTCGGCCAACGTCGCGGCATGGTGGCTCAACGCCGAGGGCGCCCGCAGCAGCAACTTCGCGTTCGCCTACGGCCTCGTCGCCAGCACCGGCTGCGAAGACGTCGACTTCAGCACCGACGGCTTCGGCGACCCCGCGCTCTCGGTGGTCTGCGGGATCAACACCGGGATGATCCTCACGGTGAACAGCCTCGACACGTCGCCGCGCGTGAGCGTCGCGCAGAGCTCGGGCAGCGTGGGCAACGTGTCGCGCATCGCCACGCACCCGCGGGGTGTGGTCACCCTCGCCATCGGGTCGTCGTCCAACCGCCTCTACCGCCTGCGACAGGGGCAATGGACCGTGGGCTTCGACACGCCCACCCTCGCCGGGGCCTTCGACGTGGCCTTCAACGACACCGGCACCCGCGCCCTCGCCTACGGCGGCAACGGGCGCGTGTGGGAGTACCGCACCGACCTCTACGACCGCGCCGAGATCCGCGACGTGAGCATCGCGGGGCTCAACGGGCCGCCCTACAACCAGCCGTCCAACGCGAACCTCCGCGCGGTGGCGTGGCGCCCCGGGTGCGACGAGGGACTCGCCCTGGGCGGCAGCTCCACCCTCGCGGGCACCAGCGCGTTCATCGCGTACTTCCGCGTGACCAACGGCCGCGCGTGCGCGAACTGAGTCAGAACATCTGCCCGAGGTAGTGCGCGGCCTGTCGGCGCCACCAGTCGTAGTCGTGTCGGCTGTCGTGTCCCCAGAACGCCACGTGGTGCGGGATCTCCTTGCGCGCGAGCCACGAACCGAACTCCGCGGTCTCGGGGATGCACCCGGCCTCGTGGGCCCCGCGCCCCACCACCGCGGTGACGTGCACCCGCGCCCGCACGCGCTCCAGGGCCGCGCCCGAGAGGTTGGGCACGAAGGCCAGCGGGTCGTTGAAGTACAGGTCCTCGCTGTGCGCGCCGCCGAAGAAGCGGCTCGCGCGGTAGCGCCCCGAGAGGCACAGCGCGCGAGAGAAGGTCTCGGGGTGCTTGAGGGTGAACAGCGCGGCGTAGAGCGCGCCCACGCTGCACCCCGTGGCGGTCATCGTCGCGTGCGGGCGCGCGCAGTCGTCGCGCACGAAGGGCACGAGGGTGTCGAGCACGAAGCGCTCGTAGGCGTGGTGCTGCGCCATGCGCGCGTCGAGGCTGCCCTCGCCCGAGAAGCTCCGCGAGACGTTGGTCTCGGGGCAGTAGACCTTCACCCGCCCCGCGGCGAGCAACGGCCCCAGCGCGTCGATCATCCCCGCGCGCTGCCACTCGTGCGCCACGCCCGCGTTCGACGGGAACACCACCAGCGGCGCCCCCACCTCGCCAAAGCACCAGAGGTGAACCCTGCGCCCGAGGGCCGGGCTGTCCAACAGAAGGTGTCGCGCCGTCATCGTGTGCGATTCCTACCATCGTCCCGCGCGGTGTGGCGACGCGGTGACGCCGGGGCGCATCGGGTTGACACGAGGGGCGCGTTCCGGTGTTGCTTCGCGCGTGAATCCCCGCGCCCTCGCCCCCGTCCTCGCCGCGCTGACCGTCCCCGCCGCGGCCTTCGCGCAGGCGCCCCCCGCCGCCGAGGCCTACGGCGCGCCGCCGCCCGTGGTGGTGCCCGCCCCGCCGCCGCCCCCCGTCCTGGCCACCGCCGACGCGGGCGAGGGCCTCGGCGCCGTGCCCCGGGCGCGGCACGCGATCTACCTCGGCGCCACGAGCCTCATCCTGCTCAACAGCGTCGGGGTGAACTACAGCTACCGTCCGCTCCGAGGCTTCGCGGTCAGCCTCGGCGCGGGCCTCTCGGCGCTGTTCACGGGCGTCGGCGGGATCACCGCGGTGGGCGGGCAGATGATGGCCCACGGGCTCTTCGGCGGCGCGGGCTCGCACTCCTTCGAGCTCGCCGGGGGGCTCAGCGTGGTGAGCACCAACAGCGGGATCTTCTGCAGCAGCTGCGACAGCAGCAGCCGCCTCGCAGCGGTGCCCAGCGCGTTCCTCGGGTACCGCTACCACCCCCTGGACGGCGGGTTCTTGTTCCGCGCGGGCGCCGCGTGGGAGTTCGGGCTCGGCGTCGGCGCGCACCTCTCCTTCGGCGGCGCGTTCTGATGGACCTCTCCCGCGAGCTCTCGGTCTCGCTCACGCTCTGCCAGCGCGCGGCCGAGGTCATCATGGCCGTGTACCGCACGGACTTCGGCGTCGACTGGAAATCCCCCCGCGACCCGGTCACCGCCGCGGACCGCGACGCCAACGCGCTCATCGTCGACGCCCTCGCCGAGGCCTTCCCCGGCGACGCCATCTGCGCCGAGGAGGCCAGCGAGGAGAGCGCCGCGGAGGCGTCCGCGCGGGGCGGTCGGTGCTGGTTCGTCGACCCCCTTGATGGCACCCGGGAGTTCGTCGACCGCAACGGGGAGTTCTGCGTGATGATCGGCCTCGCCATCGACGGCGTCGCCCGCCTCGGCGCGGTCTACGCCCCGGTGTGGGGGCGCACCTGGTACGGCATCCCCGGCCTCGGCGCGTGGGAGCGCACGGATGAGGGCCACACCCTCCCCCTGCGCGTGGCGCCCGCGGCGGAGCTCAGCATGGTGGTCTCGCGCTCGCATCCGCACCCCGAGGTGATGCGCCTCGCGGAGACCCTCGGCGCGACGCGCGTGGTGCCCTGCGGCGGCGTGGGACTGAAGGTCGCGAAGGTGGTCTCGGGCGAGGTCGCGCTCTACGCCCAGCTCGCCACCGGGCCCAAGCTCTGGGACGGCTGCGCCCCCGAGGCCATCGCCCGCGGCGCCGGGGCCGCGATGACCGACGCGCAGGGGCGGTTGATTCGTTACGACACGCCCGCGCTGGGGCTCGACGCGGGCATTGTGGTGGCGCACCCCGAGCTCGCCGCGCGCGCCCTCGCCGCGCTCCGCGGGTGATCGCAAGCGCGCGCGTTGGTGGTATACGACACCCGTGAGCACGGACGAGAGCGAGCAGCGCTGCCACGCGTGTGGCGAGGCGATCCAGGGCGAGGCGCCGGGGCGCGGCCTGCTGCTGTGGGTGCGGGGCGACGAGGTGCTGCGCGAGGAGCCACCGCTGTGCCAGCGCTGCGCCCTCGCGGTGAGCATGGCCGCGCTGTCTCGTTGGGAGATCGAAGAGGAAGAGGGCTGAGCCCATGTGGCCCGCACGATCGGCGATCCGCCCGGTGCCCGCGCACGCGCAGGTGAGCCGCGACTCCATCGACACCGCCGAGGGCGAGCTCTCGGAGCGGGGTGACCTCGAGGCCCAGGTGCTCCAGGGGATGCGCGACCTCGAGCGACAGCAGCCCTCCCTCGCGCGCTGGCTCGAGCGCGCCACCGGGGGCGTGCGCGACGAGACCGCGGTGGCCCTGGGGCAGTACCTCTCGGTGATCTGCTGGCGGTCCTTCGTCGACGGCTTCGGGCAGCGGCTCGCGGCGGTGGATGAGGGATCCCTTTCCACCGTGGCGGCGACCTTCGATTTCGACGAGGAGATCCGCCGCGGTGCGGCCGACGAGCTCCTCGAGAGCGACGACGTGGTGGCCATGGGGCAGCCGCACCTCGTGGGCTTCGTGCGCGAGCAGGTGGAGGCCGCGCTGGAGCCCGACGAAGACGGCGACGCGGCCGACGTCGACCTCGACGCGGTGTCGGCGGTGTACCGCGCCGTGCTGGTGGAGATCCTCGCGCTGGGCCAGGCCGTGTCGCCGCCCCGGGGGGTCACCTCGCCCCAGAAGTTCCTCGCATGAACCACGACGACGGCGGACCCGAGATGGATTTCACCGCGATGCTCCCGATGATCGATCGGGCGTTTCGCGAGAACGTGCCCCACAACGCCGCCCTCGGCGTGCAGGTGGTGAAGGCCGCGCGGGGGCGGGTGACCTCGAAGGTCCCGTGGGCGCCGCACCTCGTGGGCAACCCCGAGAGCGAGGCGCTGCACGGAGGGGTGATCACCACCCTGCTCGACGCCGCCGGCGGGGCCGCGGTGTTCCTTTGGTTCCGCGAGATCCCCTCCATCGCCACCCTCGACCTGCGGGTGGACCACCTGCGCCCCACCCCCGCCCGCCACGACCTCTTCGCGAGCGCCGAGTGCGTGCGGGTCTCGCGCAACGTCGCCTTCGTGCGCGGCGTGGCGTGGTGCGAAGACGAAAGCAACCCCGTGGCCGCGATGACCGCGACCTACATGCTCGGCACCCGCGGGAGGCCCGTCGTATGAGCGCCCTCACCGAGCGCGTCGCCCGCGCACGCGAGACCGGCGACTGGAGCGCCCTGGCCCGCGAGATCCCCTACGCCGCGTGGCTCGGGATCACCGTGTCGGTGCAGGGCGACGAGGTGGTGGTGTCGCTGCCCCACGCGCCCATGCACGTGGGCAACGCCACGCTCCCCGCGATCCACGGCGGCGTGGTGGGCGCGCTGCTGGAGCACGCCGCGTCGCTCACCCTGCTGGTGCGCGCCGAGACCGTGGTGCTCCCCAAGACCATCACCTTCACGGTCGACTACCTCCGCTCCGCGCGCACCGTGGCCACCCACGCCCGCGCGGTGATCACCCGGCAGGGCCGGCGGGTCTCCACCGTGCGCGTCGAGGCGTACCAGGATGATCCCGCGAAGCCTGTGGCCGCGGGGCACGGGCACTTCCTGGTGATGCGCGACGGCGAGGGCTGACCGCCCGCGTTGCGTCACCGCGCGTTGTGCGAGAAGTTCACCGTCCTCATGGCACCCATCGACCTGCGCCTGCGCAACCTCGAGACCACCGAGCTCCTCATCGCGTCCTTCGACAGCGAGGTCGACGCGGCCCTCTGGCTGCGCGAGCGGCCGCGCATGATGGAGGTCCTCGGGGTCATCGCGCAGTCGTCCGACCCGGCGATGCACAACGCCCTGCGCCGCGCGCTGCGCCCGCTCGACGACGACGAGGCCGAGATCGTGCAGCGCCTCGACGAGGAGTCCGAGCGCGCCTACGCCCAGCGCCAGGAAGACGAAGCCCGCCGCGCCGAAGAGGAGCGCCTCGCGCACATCGAAGAGATGCGCACCGCCGACCCCGCGCGCCCCATGCAGATCCGCTGGAGCCTCTCCGACGGCTTCGCCCCCATGGACCCGGTGGACGCGCGCGAGATCAACGCCGACGT
>JBILLI010000552.1:0-5214 GCA_044376155.1 Polyangiales bacterium | reverse complement strand
GACGGCGCCGGCCACGAGCAGGCGGAGCCCCTGGTCGGTGTAGACCGCGGTGAGGTCGCCGTCCTCGGCCACGGCCTGCACCGCGCCGAGGTTCATCCCCGAGGCGTTCCACTCCACGCGGGTGACGGTGAGCGGCGGCGGGGGCGGGTCGCCGCCGTCGGCGACGTCGGCGATGACCGTCGCATCGGCGACGTCATCCATCGGGGCGTCAGTCGCGACGACGTCTTCCTGCGCGGCATCGGTCGCGCTGACCACGTCGGGGGCCGCGTCGGCGAGGACGACGTCGCCCCCGCCCTGGTCGGAGGGCGGCGCGTCGGCGGCGGCGTCGGCGCCGACAGCGGCCTCCCCCGAGCAGCCCAACACGACGACGAGGGGGAGCAGCCAGCGGGAATCAGGGCGCAACGCAGGACCTCAGGGGCGAAGGATGGAGCGGACCACGTCGCCGTCGCGCATGTAGCGCCGCGGGTCGACGTCAAAGGCGGCGAGGAAGGTCGCGAGCACGTCGGGCGGGGCCACGGCGCGCATGCCGTCGGCGAACATCCCCGCGGGCGCGGGGAGGAGCTGGTCGGGGTCGGTGCGGCCGAAGGTGATGCCGCTGCGGAACTTCGGCGAGATGATCAGCGCCGAGCCGCTGGGGTAGTGGTCGCGCCCGCCGGTCATGTTGATCTGCGGCGTGCGGCAGAACTCGCTCACCACGAGGAAGTGCGTGCGGTCGCTGAGCCGCGTGCCCATCAGCGTCGGGTGCGGAATCGCATCCAGCGCGCGCACCATCGCGGTGATGGTGTTGAAGAGCTCCTGCTGGATCTGCATCTGGTTGCGGTAGTTCGCGGTGTGCGTGTCGTGGCTGCTCGACGCGAGGCTCACGCACCGCACGAGGTTGCGCCGCATCGCCTCGACCGCGAACGACGCGTTCAGCGCCAGCGCGGACTGGTACGTCGACGTGTACGGCAGCGTCGGGTTGGCCGCCCGCAGCGCCGCGCCGTCGAAGACCGCGCGCACGTCGCTGCGGTGGATGGCGCGCAGCGACTCGAGCTGCATCGCGAAGGCGTCGGCCACCCCGCGGTGGTACGAGCGGCGCGCGAGCTCCTGCGCCTCTTGCGTGAGCATCGCGGTGACCGCGTCGCGGTCGGCGGCGAGGGTGTTGTACTCCTGCCGACCGAGCACCTTCGACACGGTGTCGACGGTCGCGAGGCGCAGCGGTGAGGCCCGCGGGTCGAGGTTCTCGCCGAGGTACGTCGACGGGTAGCGAACGCTCACCGAGGGGAAGAGCTGCGCGCGGCCGAACTCGTTGGCGACCATCGTGTCGATGCTCGCGGCCACGGGCTTGCCGCCCGCGAGGTGCCGCCCCGTCGACGCGAAGAAGGTCCCGTCGGGGTGGCTCACGGTGTTCGTCGCGAGGCCCGAGATCACCGTGCAGCGCGAGGCGATCTCGAAGAGGTCACCCACCGCGGGGCCCCAGCGAAAGCTCGTGCCGGGCGGCTGGATGATCTCAAAGGTCTCGTCGCCGTCGCCGATCGCACGCGGCACCCACCGGGGGATGGGCGCGGTGTTCACGAAGTCGGTGGTGGCGGGCTGGATGATCCCGCGCACTTCATTGCGCGGGTCGAGGCCCACGGTGACATCCCACGCGCCGGAGGCGTGGATGAACACGAAGAAGTCGTCCATCGCCGCGGGGGGGTCGGCGAAGGCGTCGAAGACGGGCCCCGCGGTGACCGAGGCGGCGGCGGCACCCGCGCCCAGCACCTTGAGGAAGTTGCGTCGATCCAGGGCGTTCTCACTCATGGTCCGCGCCTCTCAGTACACATGGAATTCGGGGTGACGGACGAACGCGTAACAGACCGTGGCCCAGGCCGCCTCGGTGGGGTTCATCCCCGGCCGCGTGGCGGTGCGCGCGACGGTGCCGCGGTAGAGCTGACGAAAGCGCGCCGCGCGACCGTCGGGGGCCATCGCCAGGGGGTAGGCGAGGAAGCGCCGGTGCAGCACGCCGATGCGCTGGTCGAGCTCCGTGTCGGTGGGCGCTGCCGTGGTCAGGGCGAAGCGGAACACCGTTCGCTGGGCGGTGTCGGTGTTGCGCAGGTCGCTGAGCACGGCGCGGTCGCAGAGGGCCACGCCGATGCGCTCGAAGGACGCGAGCATGAGGGGATTGGTCTGGTCGAAGCGCGGGATGTCGAGCCCGTAGTCGGGCATGCCCAGCGCCGAGAGGTAGTCGATCCAGGTGTCGAAGAGGGCGTTCTGCCCGGTCGGGGTGGTGCCGCGCAGGCGCGTCTGCATCTCCAGCGGCGCGAGGCCGCCGAAGAGCGAGAGGTACGAGCGAATGAGGGTCTCGCCCGAGAGCAACCGCGGGCCCTCCTTGCGGGAGTTGTCCACCGGGAGGTTCTCGTGCCCGGGGATCTCGGTCACGGGCATGGGGCTGATGCCCGTGGGAACGTCGGCCGCGACGCTGCCGTCGACGGGCACGGGGGTGATCACCCCAACGTCGGCGCCGGGCGGGGTCACGCCCGCGTCGGTGGCGGGCGCGGTGATCCCCGCGTCGGTGCCCGGTGTGACGGGGGTCTCCCCGGGGTGGCGGGCGTTGCGGCTGGCCGAGTCACCGGTGCCGGTGCAGCCCAGCGCGAGGGCGGCGATGACCGCGAACACGTTGCGGGACAAGGACTTCATCGCGTCGCTCCCTGCTCGATGCGCCACGCTTCGGCGGTGAGGTTGTTGGCCGAGCGGTAGGCGTCGGCGCGGAGCAGCGCGCGGACGAGCGCGCGGGTGCGAAAGCCTCCGGTGCGCAGCGCCTGCACGAGGCTCGCGTGCATCGCGTTGTCTTCGGCGGTGAGCGACCGGCCGAGGAAGCTCTCGGTGACCTGGGTGACCACGCACTGCGCGAACTCGGGCGACGAGGTCATCGCCGCGCCGAGGCCCGCGGGGCCGAGGTCGGCGTTGGAGGTCGAGCCGTAGCCCCCGCGGATCATCGCCATGGAGCTGTTGCTGAACTCGGGGTCGTAGAAGGTCGAGCACCCCGCGGGCAGCGCCGTGCCGCGCATCGCGCACGCCGGGTTGAGCGCGGGGAAGGTGCTCGCGGGGATCCAGTTCCACCCCGACTCGGTCACGCGGGTGAAGTACGACGAGAGCGGCTCCAGGGTGTTGTGACAGGCCGCGCAGCCCGAGCGGGTCATGAGGTTGGGGTCGGTGCTCGGGGTCAGCGCGACGTTCTCCGCGACGAACTCACGGCACTGAAAGGCCTGGTAGACCACGTGCGCGCGGGCCCGGCGGGTGCCGTACTTCGTGAGGAAGATGGGCATGGTGAGAATGCCCGCCGCACGCGGACCGCGGTCGGCCACGCGCCGCCAGGTGGTCACGTCGTGCGGCGAGAGGTCCGCGGGCATCGACGAGGGCAGCGTGAGCGCGTCGGGCTCGACGTAGTTGAAGTTCAGCGAGTTGGTGCAGCAGGTGCCGTCGGCCATCGTGCGGTAGAACTGCGCCACGGGGCCGTTCGCCATGGTCCACCGGCCGGTCATGATCTCGCGCACGTCGCGGTCGGCGCCGAAGAGCTCGTCGAGAAAGCGCACGGCCTCCTGCGACGACCAGAACCGGATCCAATCGCTCTGGCCGCGGCTCACCGCGTCGAGGGGGAGGTCGGCGCCCAGCGGGATGTTGTCGGGCAGGTTGAACGCCGCGGGATCAGCGCCGAGGTTCGTGCCCGGGAGACAGCGCTCCAGGCCCGGACCACACCCGCACTGGTGCGACATCAAGAAGCCCGAGCCGCTGGTGCACGAGATCATCTCGCCCTCGTGCGTGCGCACGTAGGTCTGGTCCGCGGGCGGCGGGGTGAGGCGCCCGGCGGGGTAGGGCGTCGTGCGCGGCCAGGTGCCACGGCCCGTGCGCAGGATCGCGCCTCGCGCGGGCGTGAGGGCCTCTTCGCGGCACACCCGAACCCGGGTCACCGGGGTGCGGTTGTCGGGACCGAGCTGCAGCGCGCTGATGGGGTTCAGCACCATCGCGTTGCCCGCGGGCACCGTGGTGGCGATGCGCTGGGTGGGCGTCGGGGCGGCGTAGTCGCGGTAGAGCCACCAGGGGTAGACCTCCACCGTGCGCTCGTTGAGGAGCTGCGCGCTCACGTTGATCGCCGTGCCGGTGATGGTGCCGTTGGACGACAGCGCCAGCCCGGTCTCCTCGGGCGTGAGGCAGAAGTCTCCGTCGGTGTTCACGTCGTTGCGCCGCTGGCCGCGACGCCAGTAGACGAAGACGTTGTTCCCGCTGGCGTCCCGGACGGTCACGCGCCGCAGGCGGTTCACCGCCGCGACGTTGTTGAACGCCGGACCCACCTCGAGACGCAGGAGGTCCATGTATACGCGTCGCAGGCGCTCCGCGTAGGCCGGGCCGGAGGTGCGCTGGTCGATCCACGTGTCGAGGTTGAAGTCCGGTCGCTCGAAGGTCGTGAGCTCCTCCTCCGTGGGCACGCGGCCCTGCAGGTCCACCGAGAGCGCCCGGAAGTACCGGTATTGTTGCCGGGTCCGTTGGGCCTCGGCCTCCGTGGTTGCCAGGGTTCCTGCCAGGATCCCCAACGCAATCGTTGCGAGATGTCGCCGCACGTTGGCACCTCCACGCACCCGGTTCACCCATCGCGGGGACCGGGACCGCGTAAAGGCATGGTCGCAGCGCTACGCCTCAGGTGTCCATCCCCTCGCCGAATATTCTTCGCAACATCGGCCACGAAGAACCTCCGTGGTAGCCCTCGGACCGACCATGGCCGCAGCCCCTCCCCGTGACGCGACACGTCGCCCGCTCCCCATCCCCGAGGCGTGGAAGCGCGCCGCGCGAGACTTCGCCCCGGCGCGCGACGCCTGGAGCGCCTGGCGCGCATGGCACCTCCACCGCGACTACGCCGCCCGTCGCGAGCACTACGCGTCCCGCGCGACGGCGCAGGGCCTGCGGTACTCCCTGGACGACACCACCGCCCGGGTGCGTGCGCGCCTCGCGGCCCGGGGGTACACGCCCACCGAACGCGCCGTCGGCGAGGTTCACACCTTCGCGTGTGTGCCCGATTTCTCGTGGCACAAGCACCTGCTGCCCGACCTGCGCGCGCTCGGCCCCGTCACCCACTTTGACTACTGCGCGATGGGCTACGGGGTGTTGGAGCTCACCCGAGATACCCCCGAGGCGCGGCGGCAGCGGCGGGAGATGCTCGCGCAGGTGGTGCCGCGGTTTCGCGAGGCCCACGCGAAGCGC
>JBILLI010000634.1:0-4522 GCA_044376155.1 Polyangiales bacterium | reverse complement strand
TCTCTTGCAGGGCATTTCACAGCTCGCGCAAGATCCCACCTGGAGGGTCATCATGAAGGACGCAACCCTCGTCAACGACACCACCCGAGAGGCCCTCATGGACCTCCTCGCCGTGCTCCCACCCGAGCTGAGACTCGCGGGCATCGGTGCCGAAGAACTCTCCGTGCTCCCGCCCGAGCTGAGACTCGCGGGCATCGGTGCCGAAGAACTCTCCGTGCTCCCACTTGAGCAGCGCCTCGCGGGCCTCGCGCCCGAGCAGCGCCTCGCGGGCCTCGCGCCCGAGCAGCGCCTCGCGGGCCTCTCTGAATCCGACCGCGTGCTCGCGCTCCCCGACGCGGCCCTCCGCGCGCTCCCCGCGGACTACCTCGCGACCCTCCCGACCGACGCGCAAGCCCGCATCCGCGTGCGCCTCGGCCGCTGACCCCACGCACGTCTTTCCACCGCGCGGGTCCCGGCCGCAGCCCGCGCGCTCTTCCCGCGATCATCGGATCGCTGCTCATCATCGCGATGACCCGCGGTGAGACGAGCCCGCAGCGCGGGGGAGGGCGCGCGGCAGGGCGGAGGGGGTCAGTACGAGCCTCAGTCCGTGAGCCAGCCCTCGCCCGTGGCGGCGAGGTGCTGCGCACGGGCGAGCTCCTCCGCGGGCCAGTCCTCTTCGATGAGCTCGAAGAGCCCGTGGTCGAAGGGCTCCCCGGGCGCGGCCGAGACCCGCACCACGCGCTCGCGGCGTCCCTTCCGCAGCAGCTCCAGCGCGCGGTGGTGGCAGTAGGGGTTGTTGCCCGGACGCCCAAGCAACACGTGGGTGGTCCACGAGCAGCCCGCGCGGCAGGTGTCGTTGTAATAACAGTCGCGGCAGTGGCCCCAAAGGTCCTCCACCGTGCGGTCGCGGGTGAAGCGCAGCGGGGCGGAGCGCTCCCAGATGTCCTTGAGGGAGTTGTCGCGGATGTTGCCGCCCGTGTACTCCGCGGTCGGGAGCGAGGGGCAGCCCTTGATCGCCCCGTCGGCCTCGATGCCCAGGGTCGAGCGCCCCGCGCCGCACGACGACATGTGCCCCCGCGGGAGCGTCCCCCGCAGCAGGGACTCGTACGGACCGAAGTACCCGATGTTGTTCCCCGGCCAGATGCGCACCTTCGCGGCGTCGGCCACGGGCTTGAGGCGCGCGAGCATCGCCATCACCTCCATCACCTGGTAGGGCTCCAGCAAGAGCTCGGGCTCGTCCACCGCGCGGCCCATGGCCACGGTGAGCTGCACCTGCCACGAGTGGATCCCCGCGGCGATGAGCAGGTCGAGGACCTCGGGCATCTGCCGCAGGCTCTTGCGACCGAACTGCGAGTTCGCCGACACGTGCACCCCCGCCGCGCGGAGGTTGCGAATGGCCTCGAACGCACTCTGAAACGACCCCTTCACCCCGCGCAGCGCGTCGTGGGTGGCCTCGAGACCGTCGACGCTCACGCTCACCGAACGAATGCCCGCGTCCTTCACCTCCTTCGCGCGCTCCGGGGTGATCCCGCGGCCGCCGGTGGTCATCGTGCAGTCCATGCCGTGGGCGCGCACGGCCCGCGCGATCTGCGTCCAGTCGTCGCGGAGGTAGGCCTCGCCGCCGATGAGCGTGACCTCCTTCGTGCCGAGCTCGGCCATCTGCCGAACGAGGTCGAGGCACTCTTCGGTGGTGAGTTCGTCGGGGCGCGAACGACCCGCGCGGGAGCCGCAGTGCCGACACGAGAGGTCGCACCGCAGGGTGATCTCCCACACGGCGTAGATGGGGCGCCAGCGCTGGTCGATGGGCCGGGTTGTGCCATCGAGGGGGAGGTGCCGACGCGCGGGCGCCGCGGTGGGAGCGATGGGGAGCGTGCGGGGGCGCGGTCCGATGTCGGTCATGGACGGAGTTGGTAGCGCGCGGCGTGCCAGCGCGAAAGGCACCCCTCCTGGCACCGTGCCGGGCGTCGGCCAGGGTGGAGGGCTGGCACAGGCACCGTGGCCCCGGTGAAACCACAGGAAAACAAGGCAAATTGCGCGGTGGCATGGCGCTTGGAGAGGGGTCTCTCACCCACCAACAAGGAGCCTCGCCATGACGATCACCGCCCCCGAGTTCGAGTCCACCCGCCGCAGCCGCCCGTCGCTCTCGCTGGTGCCGCCGACGATGGAGCGTGACGAGGACCGCGCGCTGAACTGCCTCCGCGGCGGCGGCCTGCTGCTCGCCAAGGGCGACATCGGCTACGGGATGCTCGGCACCTCCGAGGCCGCGCTGCGCAAGATGTACGAGCTCAAGGGCCGCCCCGACACGAACCCCTGCGTGTTCGCGGGCGACTGGGACCTCCTCGACGAGATCGCCGAGGTGCAGCCCGAGGAGCGCGCCTTCCTCCAGCGCGTGGTGTCGTACTCGACCTGCGCGGCGGTGTTCCCGGCGCGGGAGGGCAGCCCCCTGCTGCAGCGCCTGGACCCCTGGGTGCGCGCCCACGCCATCACCCGCGGCACGCTCGCGGTGTTCCTGCGCAGCGGCCCGTTCTTCGAGCGCCTGGTGCACCGCGCGCGGCGCGAGGGCTGGTGCTTCGCGGGCTCGTCGGCCAACCCCTCGTCGATGGGGAACATCTTTCGCTTCGACGAGATCCCCGAGGACCTCGTGCGCGGCGTGGACTGCGCCATCGACCACGGCGTGGCCGCGCTGGAGAACCCCGCCCGCAAGGCCACCACCATCATCAACTTCACCAACGGCACCCTCAAGCGCGAGGGGGTCAACGGCCCGCGCATCCGCGCCGACTTCGACGCGTGGCTCCGCCGCGGCGCGGTCATCACCACCGCCGCCTGACCTGAAACCATTGCGCTGCAAGGAGACCTGCACCATGAACCACCGCGAACTCGACGCCGTCCTCTCGCGCTGCCACGACATCGCCGCGCGCCACCGCGCCGCCCGGCACCCCTTCGTCGCCACCCTCGACGCCACGCGCCCCGACCGCGCGCGCCTCGGCGACTGGGCCGCGGAGAAGTACCACCAGGTCTTTCTCCAGAACGCGATGTTCTCGGCCATCCACGCCAACGCCTGGGACCGCGAGCCCCTGCGGCAGTTCATGGTCGAGCAGATCCTCGCCGAGGAGACCTCGATCATCGCGGGCAGCGACTCGCACTACGGCCTCATGCGCCGCTTCGCCGCGGCCTGCGGCGTGGGCCGCGAGCGCCTGCAAGACGGCCGCGCCTCGGCGCCCGTGCTCCGCTGGGTGCGCGCCGCGGTGGGGCTGTGCCGCGAGAGCCATCCCGCGGTGGCGCTGGTGGCGCTGCACGCCATCGAGGGGAACGCGGGCGAGGCCGTGGCGCGGGTGCTCACCTGGCTCCGCGACAACCACACCTTCACCGAGCGCGAGCTGGAGTGGTTCAGCGTGCACGCCGAGGCCGAAGACGACCACGCCGCCACGGGCCTCGCGCTGGTGAAGCAGTACGCCCACGAGGTGCCCGACTTCGCCGAGGCCGCGCCCCGCGCGGTGGAGACCCTCTGCGCCGCGTGGACCGCCCTGCACGACCACTACCTCGGCCTGATCAACGTTCGTTGCGCGGAGGCCGCGTGATGCCCCCGGTGATGCCCGCGGGCCCCGAGGCCCTCGCCGCCGCCCTCGCCGCGATCGACCGCGGCGAGCTGGTGATCGTGCCCCACGCGACGAACTACAACGTGGTCTGCGACGCCGACCGCGCCGACGCCGTGGACGCGGTCTTTCGCGCCAAGCGCCGGGTGAAGCTCGGTCCGTTGCCGCTGTGCCTCCCCGACGCCGACGCCGTGGACCGCTACGTCGACGTGCCCGCGTGGTTCAACCGCGAGGCGCTGCGGGCGCTGTGGCCCGGCGAGGTGTGCTTCGTGTTCTGGCAGAAGCACGCCTTCCCCGCGCGGCTCACCTGCGGGCTGCGCACCGTGGCGGTGACGGTCACCTCGGAGCCCTTCTACGCCGCGCTGGCCCGCGCCTCGGGCCGCGCCCTGGCGTCGAGCTCGGCGAACCTCTCGGGCACCGCCCGCGGGCGCGTGGGGCTCGCGCAGGCCCTCGAAGACCTCGGCGAGCACGTGGCCCTCGCGGTGGACGGCGGCGACCCCGCGCACCTCGACGCGCCCCCCGCGAACACCATCGTCGACCTCACCTTCGACCGGCCGTTTCTCGTGCGACCGGGCGCGGTCTCGACGGCGCGCGTGCGGGAGTTCCTCCCCAACCTCGACACCGACGTCGAGGCGTATCAGCGACGCTTCGCCGCGCGGGCGACGGAGCCCTACCTGGCGCAGGCGTCGTGAGCCCGCTCACCCTCTCGGCGCTGCTCGACCGCGCGGTCTCCACCCACGGCCACCGCGCGATCGTGCAGATCGACGACGACGGCACGCGGCAGGTCCTGCGCCTCGGCGATGTGGCGCGCCGCGCGGGGGCGCTGGGCCGGGGACTGCGCGCGATGGGGCTCCCGCAGGGCGCCGTGGTCGCGGTGATGGCGGGCAACGCGGCGGCGTACCTCGAAGCGCTCTGGGGCGTCACCGCGGCGGGGATGGTGCTGCACCCGC
>JBILLI010000551.1:0-5235 GCA_044376155.1 Polyangiales bacterium | reverse complement strand
GAACCCCTGTCTCAGGAATGGTCCACGAGCATGGGAGACGGGCGGTGTGAGGCGAGACGCTTTGTCCCCCAAGCGTTTGGAGACGACTGGACCATTCCTGAGACAGGGGTTCTCCACCCTTCCCCCGAGGCGGGGGAAGGGCCGGGGATGGGGGTTGCGCGACGCGTGGCGACGGCGCGGAGGGGTGACGCGCGCGGTGGACGTCCCCTTGCGCGCGGTGCCGCGGGTGCACCAAGGTGTGAGGCCCTGCACGCATGAGCGCCGCGCCCCGCGCCCCTGGTAGCCTCGTCGACACGTTTCGCATCGAGGCGGCGCGCGCGCGTTGGGGCCTGGGCGAGTGCTACGACGCCACCGACACGACCACCGACCGGCGCGTGGTGCTGAAGCTCCTCCCCGGCGCGGTGGCCCGCGGGCGCGCGCGGGGCGCGGTGGTCGAGCGGCTCGCGGCCATCGGGCGGCTCTCGCAGACCACGGTGATCCCCGTGATCGCGTGGGGCGTGCTCGACGACAACCCCTGGATCGCCGTCGACCCGCCCGAGGGCACCTGCCTCGCGGGCATGATCCGTGATCGCGCGACGCGCCGCGCGCCCCTCGACGGCGCGGTGGTGAAGCGCATCGTTGACCGGGTGGCCCACGCGGTGTCGGCCGCGCACCGGCACAAGCCCGCGGCGGCGCACGGCGGGCTCAACCCCGAGAGCGTGGTGCTCGACGAGACCGCCGGGGTCGTGCGCGGCGCGCGTCTGATGGATTTCGGCATCGGCGCCATCGCCTCCGCGGTGTGGTCCGAGCTGCCCGCGTCGTGGGACCCGCGGCCCCCCGAGGTGAGCCTCGCGCGCCGCGACGACGAGCTCCTCGGCGACGTCTTCGGCCTCGCCGTGCTGTGCCTCGCCGCCCTCGCGACGGACCCCACGCGCCGGGGTCAGCGCCCCTGGGCCGAGCTCGCCACGGGGCGCGAGGACGCCCTGCGCGCCGCCCTCGCGCAGACCCGCGACGACCTCTCCCCATCGCTCACCCAGGTGCTGCTCACCGCCCTGCAGAAGCCCCGCGCGCTCAAGGATTTTGACGGCGCACGAAGGGCCTTCAACGAGGCCGATTGGTCCGCGCACGTGCGCCCGGCGAGCACGCGGGAGGCGCCGAAGCCCGCGCTCGCGACGCTCCCCACGGAGGCCGCGGCGTCGCGTCGCTCGCTGCCCAGCGCGCTGCGCTTCGCGCCCACCACCCCGGGCACACCCTCCCCGCCGACGCCTCCGCCGCCCCCGCCGGCAGAGCCCACGCACCCCGAGATCGCGCTCGCGCCCGACGTCTCCGCCGACACCACCCGGCTCGACACCTCGGTGCCGCCCCAGGAGCCGCCCGCGGCCGATGCCCCCGCGGCCCCCGCGCGCCGTCGCGAGGGGACGCAGCCGCTCATCGACCTCGGCGCCGTCGACGGCGCCCCCCGCCCCGACGCCACCCGGATCATCGACGTGCGCGCGCCGCGGCCGCTGGTGGGCACCGTCGATGTGCGCGCGGCCATGGGATCGGCCTTCGACGCCGCGGACACCGTGGCGATGAGCGCCCGCCCCGCCGCCCCCGAGGCGATGGAGCTCCGCTCGCTCACCACCGAGACGCTGGACCCCTTCGCGAACTACCGCCCCGCCCCGCCCAACACGGTCGACCCCTTCAGCACGTCGATGCAGTCCTACGGCACCGCGCCCAACGGGACCTTCGCCATGGGCCGCACGGAGCCCAACGCCCTCGACGCCCTCCTCGCCCAGACGCCCGTCGAGACCGCGCCGCCGCCCCGCTCCCTCGCGGTCGAGACCCTCCCGGTGCCCGTGGGCGCGTGGTCCCCGCCCGTGGCCGCGGTGCCCCCGCAGCCCGCCCCGTACGCGCCGCCCCCCTCGGCCTCGCCCTACGCCCCGCCCCCCGAGCTGCCGTCGATGCACGGATCCGTGAACGCATGGCCCTCGTTTCGCCCGCCGCCGCCGCCCGAGCCGATGTCGTCGCTGCATGACCGCGAGCCCTCGGCGCTGATCGACGACCGCCGGGGCGCCTTCGACCGTTCGTTCATCCACGCCGCGGTGGTGGGCGTGCTGGTGCTCTCGCTGCTCGCCATGCTCCTCGCGTCGCGCTGATCCTGGCGGACGCAGCGCGTGGTGTACGATGCCGACGTGATCGCCCCCCGGCGCGACGAGCCTTCGGTGCGCGGATTCGGCGCCGTGATGGCGCTCGCCGGGGCGTTCTTCGCCTGGCGCCTCCACACCCGGGGGATGCCCGCGGCGGCGACGGGGGTCGGGGTGACGGGCGTCGCCCTCGCGGCGCTCAGCCTCGTGGCGCCCGACCGCGCGCGTCCTCTCGCACGGGCCTGGCAACGCTTCGGCGAGGCCCTCGGGCGAGTCACCACCCCCGTGATGCTGACCGCGGTGTTCGTGCTGGTGGTGATCCCCACGCGGGCGCTGATGGCCCTCGCGCGCGTCGACCCGCTGCAGAAGGGCTTTCGGCGGGATCTGGCGACGTACTGGTCCGAGCGGCGCGACGGGCGACTCGGGCGCGAGGGCTTCGAGCGGCCGTGGTGAGCCCCGCCGCGCCGGTCTACGTGCTCGGGCTGTCGGCGTACTACCACGACAGCGCCGCGTGCCTCTTGCGCGACGGGGAGATCGTCGCCGCCGCGCAGGAGGAGCGCTTCACCCGCAAGCGCCACGACGCGAGCTTTCCGACGCGCGCGGTGGCGTGGTGCCTCGCCGAGGCCGGCATCGACGCCCGTCGGCTCGACCACGTGTGCTTCTACGACAAGCCCGTGAGCAAGTTCGCGCGGCTGGTGGAGACCCACGTGGCGATGGCGCCGCGGGGGCTGCGCGCCTTTCTCACCGCGATGCCGGTGTGGCTGCGGCAGAAGCTCTGGACGGCGCGCGAGGTCGAAGACGCGCTGCCCGATTTCGCGGGCGAGGTGCTCTTCACCGAGCACCACCAGGCGCACGCCGCGAGCGCGTTCTTCGCGTCGCCCTTCGACCAGGCCGCCGTGCTCACCCTCGACGGCGTCGGCGAGTGGACCACCTCGTCGGCGGGCATCGGCCGCGGCAACGCGCTGGAGTTCTTGCGCGAGATGCGCTTTCCGCACTCCCTAGGGCTGCTGTACTCGGCCTTCACCTACCACGCTGGTTTTCGTGTGAATTCGGGCGAGTACAAGCTCATGGGCCTCGCGCCCTACGGCGAGCCGCGCTACCGCGACCGCATCCTCGCCGAGGTGATGGACCTCAAGGCCGACGGGAGCTTTCGCCTCGACCAGTCGTTCTTCGACTACGCCGCGGGGCTCAAGATGACCTCGGCGCGCTTCGACGCGCGCTTCGACGGCCCGCCCCGCGCCCCCGAGTCTCCCCTCACCCAACGCGAGATGGACCTCGCGGCGAGCGTGCAGGCCGTCACCGAAGAGGTCGTGCTGCGAATGTGCCGCGACCTCCACACCCGCACCGGGCTCACCGACCTCTGCCTCGCCGGGGGCGTGGCGCTGAACTGCGTGGCGAACGGCAAGATCCTGCGGGGCGACACGGGCTTTCGACGTCTGTGGGTGCAGCCCGCGGCGGGTGACGCCGGCGGCGCGCTGGGGGCCGCGCTGGCCACATGGCACACCTACCTCGATCGCCCGCGGGTGGTGGTCGACGGGCGTGACGCCATGCGCGGCGCGCTGCTCGGACCGCGCTTCAGCGACGACGAGATCACCGCGGCGCTGCGCTCCCGGGGGGCGCAGTGGGAGCGCCTCGACGAAGACACCCTGCTCGACCGGGTGGCCGCGCTGCTCGCCGAGGGGCGCGTGGTGGGGTGGTTCCAGGGGCGCATGGAGTTCGGTCCGCGGGCGCTGGGCGCGCGGTCGATCCTGGGCGACCCCCGGGACCCGTCGATGCAGCGCACGATGAACCTGAAGATCAAGCAGCGGGAGTCGTTTCGCCCCTTCGCGCCGACGGTGCTCGCCGAGGCGGCAGGCGCGTGGTTCGACCTCGACGGCCCGTCGCCCTACATGCTGGTGACCGCGCCCGTGACGTCCTCGCGCCGGGTCGCGCCGCCCGCGGACGTCACGCTCCACGGCCTCGCGCGCCTCGAGGCGCCGCGCTCGGTGATCCCCGCGGTGACCCACGTGGACCACTCCGCGCGGGTGCAGACCCTCACCCGCGACGACAACCCGCGGTACTACGACCTCATCGCCCGCTTCGGCGCGCGCACGGGTTGCCCGCTGCTCATCAACACGTCGTTCAACGTGCGCGGCGAGCCCATCGTGTGCACCCCCGACGACGCCTACGCGTGCTTCATGCGCACCGGCATCGACCACCTCGTGCTGGGCGACCACCTCCTCGCGAAGTCGGCGCAGCCGCCGTGGCGCGGCGAGACCCCGGCCTTCGCGCTTGACTGAGCGTCACCCCGGGGAATACGGTTTTGCCCGATGGCCTCGCGCGCTCACGGTCTGCGCCTCGCGAAGCACCTCATCGATTTCGCGCTGGCGAACAAGAAGTGGTGGCTCATCCCGATGGTGGTGGTGAGCCTGCTGCTGGTGGGGCTGGTGGCGCTGAGCAGCACGCCCGCGGCGCCCTTCGTCTACACCCTGTTCTGAGGGTGGCTACGCGTTCACCGCGCGGGGCACGAAGCTCTCCACCGCGCCCGTGATGACCCCGCGCTGTCGGCGACGGTAGGTCTCCTTGGCGATGTCGAAGTGGCGCATCTTGCGGCGCAGGGTGCGCTCGGGCACACCCAGCAGCGCGGCGGCGCGGCCGACCTGCCCGTCGACGAAATCCAGCGCCTGACGGAGCACGGCGGCCTCGTAGGCCTCGACCTGCTCGGTGAGGGTGTTGCCGCCCTCGACCAGCGCGCGGTACTCCGCGGGGAGGTGCTCCAGGCCCACGCGGTCGTCGCCCTGGGCGTTCTCCGCCGCGACGCGCAGCACGGCCTCGAACTCGGCGAGGTTGCCCTCCCAGCGCGCGTGCATCAGCGCGGTCACCACCTCGGGCGAGACCCGCACCGCGCCGTCGTTCGCCGCGACGCTGGTGGCGAGGAGGTGCTCCGCGAGGCGGGGGATGTCCTCGACGCGCTCGCGCAGCGCGGGCGTGTGCACCTCGATGCCGCGGAGGTAGCGAAAGAGATCGGGGCGCCCGCGTTGCTCGCGGCGCGAGCGCGAGGGCGGGAGGGCGCGCGCGGTGGAGATCACCCGCACGCGTCCCTGCATCGCCGAGAGCACGTGAAAGAGCGGCCCGTGCAGGTGCGGCGGCA
>JBILLI010000550.1:0-5237 GCA_044376155.1 Polyangiales bacterium | reverse complement strand
CGCCGACGAAGCTCGACCGGCCGTCGTTGCGCTCGGCGCCCGTGGTCATGAGGTTGTAGCAGGCGAAGGCCTCGCCCGTGCTCCAACGCTGGGTGAACGACACGGTGTCGAACCACCCCCACGCCTGACCACCAGGGCGCCCGGGATCCTGATCGACCTCCACGGGGAAGCCCTCGGCGGCGGGGAGGTCGACGAGGATGCGGCCGTTCACGGGGTCGTCGGTGGGCACGATGTTGGCGACGCTCTGCAGGCGGTCGTTGCCCCCAGTGCGCCCGTTGAACGCGATGCCCATGACCACGGGCTTGGGGGCGCGGCGGTTGCCGTTGCGCAGCACGATGCCGCCCGTGGACTCGCCCACGAGGTAGAGCGCGCCGTCGAGCACGAAGGCCGACGAGACCCCGCGGTAGAGGGTCACCCCGGTGGCCGCGGTGAGGTTGCGCGGGCGGCCGCGGGAGTCTTCCTCGCCCGTGGTGATGATCCGGTAGGAGGTGAGGCGCTCGCCGAGGTCGGTCCAGCGGATGATCGGGGCGTAGTACACGTGCAGCTCGACGCGCACCTGCGCGCCGGGGCGCGAGGGGTTCACGTCGTTGAGCCCGCTCCACACGTCCCCCGCGGGCACGTCGATCTCGAAGCGCTCCGAGACGCGGAGCTGCGCGGTGATCGTCGCGCCCTCCTCGTCGACGTCGTCCGCGGTCGCGGCGCCGTCACCAACACAACCCCCCGCGAGCAATGCGCAGACACCCAACGAGACGAACCGACGCTTGATCATGACACCCTCCGTCGTGAAGAAACGGCCTCCGTTGGCCGCACCTCACAACCCCGCGAGCCTCGCGCGGAGAGATCACCGGTGTCCAGCGAGAGCCGGGACAATCTGCGGCCTCACCCCGCGTGGGATGACATCCGACATGCCGCGCCGCGTCGGGGTCACTCGGAGGGCTCGAAGCGGTAGGTGGCACCCGCCGTGGGGACGCAGTTCCACCCCGGTCGTTCGGCGCACCCGAGGGGGCGCACCGCGCGGACCCCGTCGGGGTGCTCCAGGCCCGCGGTGCCCGCCCGCGCGCCCTGCACCCTCCCGAAGTGCACCTCGATGACCCCGGTGCGCTCGGCCCAGGTGAGCTCCACCTCGACCCGCGCGTCGGCCACGGTGGCGAAATACCCGAGGTCGGGCCAGGTGATCACCAGCGTGCGGTCCCCCGCCGCGCCCACGCTCGCGACGCAGGCCTCGGACCCGCGGAGCGTGAGGTCGGTCCAGTGCGCGGCGAGGATCCCGCCGCGGGGCGTGCCCCCCGGCACGATGCCCGACACCCGCGCGACGTGGCCCGCGCCCGGGCGCGCGTAGCCGTTGACGCCGAGGGTCAGCGGGCTCCCCGCGGCGAGGGTCTCTCCCCAGAAGCGCAGCGCGAAGGGCAGGGGCAACGCGGCCACCGACGCGTTCCCCGGGGTGAACCGAAGCCGTTGCGCCCCAGGGAGATCACACGCGTTGCGCAGCGCCGCGGTCATCGTCGGCGCCGCCGCGCGGTACGACCCGGACCATCGGCATGCGCCCTCGACGCAGCGCGCCCCCGCCTCGCACGGCCGCCCGCACGCGCCGCAGTGGGCGTCGTCGCGCGCGGTGTCGGCCTCGCAGCCGTTGTCGCCGTCGCCGTCGCAGTCGCCCCGCCCGGGGTGACAGCGCAGCGCGCACGCGCGCCCCACGCACGCGGCCGACGCGAAGGGGCGGGGCACGCACGCGATGGCGCAGCCGCCGCAGTTGCCGGGGTCGCTGGCGAGGTCCGCGCACCACACCCGGGCGCCGTCGACGCAGCGGGCCTCGCCGGTCGCGCAGGTCGCGACGCAGACGCCCCGGGCGCAGGCTTCACCGATGGCGCAGGCGCGCCCCGCGCAGCCGCCGCAGCGCGCGGGGTCGTCGGCGATGCGGGCCTCGCATCCGTTGAGGGGGTCGCCGTCGCAGTCGGCCCACCCCTCGCCACAGGCCGCCACCGCGCAGACCCGCGCGGGGGTGCAGCGCGCGACCGCGTTGGGCAGGGCGCAGCGGTCGCCGCAGCGCGCGCAGTCGTCGACGGTGCCGAGGGCCCGCTCGCAGCCGTTGCTCGCGCGGCCGTCGCAGTTGCCGAATCCCTCGGCGCAGGAGATGCCGCAGAAGCCTCCGGCGCAGCGCGGGGCGGCGTTCGCCGCGGGGGGGCACGCGACGCCGCAGCCGCCGCAGTGGGAGGGGTCGACGTCGACGACCCGGCACGCGCCCGCGCACGCCGCGGCGCCCGCGGGGCACGCGCCCGCGCAGACGCCCGCGGCGCAGACCTGCCCCTCGGCGCAGCGCCGGCCGCAGGCGCCGCAGTGGGCGGGGTCGCTGCGGGTGTCAGACTCGCAGCCGTTGTCGGCGCGGGCGTCGCAGTCGGCGAAGCCCGCCGCGCACGCGGCGATGTCGCACACCCCCGCGGCGCACGCGCCCGTGGCGTTCGCGGGGGCGCAGCGTCGGCCGCAGGCGCCGCAGTGCGCGAGGGTCGTGCGGAGGCTCACCTCGCAGCCGTTGCCCCCGCGGCCGTCGCAGTCTCCGAAGCCCGCGGCGCACGACGCCACCGCGCAGCCCCGGTCGACGCAGCGGTAGGTCGCGACGTTGGCGAGGCTCCCGGCGGATCCGCCGCAGGCGCGCGCGCACCCGCCGCAGTGCGCGGGGTCGACGCGGGGGTCGACGCAGCGTCCGCCGCACGCGGCGGTGGCGCCGTCGCAGGCCGTGACGCACCGGCCCCCGGCGCAGACCGCGCCGCCCTCGCAGGCCCGCGAGGCGCCCGTCACGCTGCAGGCGCCGCAGTGGGCGGGGTCTTCGCGGAGGTTCGCCTCGCAGCCGTTGAGGGGGTCGCCGTCGCAGTCGGCCCACCCCTCGGCGCAGTCGCCGCGCAGGCAGCGACCGTCGACGCAGCGGGCCGCGGCGTGGGCGAAGGCGCAGGCCCGTCCGCACGCGCCGCAGTGGGCGAGGTCGCGCGCGAGCTCGGCCTCGCAGCCGTTGGCGGCGGCGCGGTCGCAGTCGCCGCGGCCCTCGGCGCACCGCGCGACGGCGCAGCGGCCCGCGGCGCAGAGGCTGACGGCACCGGGCAGGGCGCACGCGCGGCCGCAGGCGCCGCAGTGCTCCGCCGAGGTCGAGGTGTCGACGCAGCGGCCCGCGCAGTCGGCGGCCTCGGGCGCGCAGGTGGTGGCGCACCGCCCGTAGGCGCAGCGGTCGTCGGGGTGGCACGCGCGCGGGGCGTTGACGGTGTCGCAGCCGCCGCAGTGCGCGCGGTCGTTGCGGGTGTCGGTCTCGCAGCCGTTGTCGGCGCGGCCGTCGCAGTCGGCGAAGCCCGCGGCGCAGGAGGCCACGCGGCACTGCCCCGCCTCGCAGCGCGCGGCGCCGTTGGCCACCCGGCACCCGCGCCCGCAGGCGCCGCAGTGGTCGGCGCTGGTCGCGAGCGCGGTCTCGCACCCGTTCGCGGCCACGAGGTCGCAGTCTCCGAAGCCCGCACGGCACGCGAGGGGGGCGCAGGCGCCGGTCAGGCACGCGTGCTGCGCGACGTTGGCGAGGGCGCAGGTGCGGCCGCAGGCGCCGCAGTGGGCGGGGTCTCGGGCCGTGGGGACGCAGCGCCCCGAGCAGCTCGCGAGCCCTGCGGCGCAAGAGGATCCGCACACGCCCAGGCTGCACACCTGCCCGGCGGCGCAGGCGCGGTCGCACGCGCCGCAGCGCGCCGCGTCGCTCGCGAGGGAGGCCTCGCAGCCGTTGGCGGCGTCGCCGTCGCAGTCGCCCCACCCGGCCTCGCAGCGCGCAACGGCGCAGCGCCCGCCCGCGCACCGCGCCTCGCCCCGTGGGGTGACGCAGGGGCTCGCGCAGGCGCCGCAGTGGCGCGGGTCGTCGCGCGTGTCGACCTCGCAGCCGTCGGCGGGGTCGAGGTTGCAGTCGGCGAAGGCCTCGGCGCAGCGGCCGACGGCGCAGCGGCCGGCGGCGCACGCGGCGAGGTCGACGCCGGGTGCGCGACACTGGAGACCGCACGCGTCGCAGTTCGCGCGGTCGGTGCGCGGGTCGACGCAGCGACCGGCGCAGCGGACCTCCCCCGCGGCGCAGCGGGCGCGGCAGGCGCCGTCGAGGCACTCCTCGTCACCGCCACACGCGACGTCGCAGGCGCCGCAGTGCGCGGGGTCTGCGCGGAGGTCGACGCAGCGGCCGTCGCAGGGCGCCGACGCGTCGCCGCACATCGGACCGAGGTCCGGCGGCGGTCCGTCGGCGACGTCGGCGAGGTCGGCGAGGTCGGCGAGGTCGGCGACGCGGGAGACATCGACGACATCGGCGGCGTCGGCGAGCGAGGCGCCGTCGGGCACGTCGAGGGCCGTCGCCGCGTCGGGGGCGCCGTCGGGCGCGGACACGTCTGCGAGGTCCTGGGGCGCGGGGCGGTCTGCGGTCGGGAGGTCGGGCGCGGCGACGTCGGGGAGCGAGCTGGCCTGGGAGAGGTCGACAGTCGACGCGTCGACATGCGACGGAGGAAGGTCCGCGCATCCGGCGCGCAGTGCCGCGAGGAGCGTCACGGCCAGGGTGGTTCGGCGTCGCGGGCCCATCAGCGCGCAAGGAGAGCACCGCGCCGCGCGTCGGGTCAACGGGGCGAGGGGCCGGGCCGTCGCGCGTATGCTCGCGCCATGACGCGACCCTCGCCCCTCCCCTTCGCCCTCGCGGCGTTCACCGCGCTGCTCCCGGCCCGCGCGCAGCGCGGCGACGTGCCCGCCGACAAGGCGCGGATCATCTTCGTGCACACCCTCGACGCGGCCCGCGACCGTCCGTTCTCGGCGTGGACCAACCGCGCGGGCTACGCCCCGCTGGTGGAGCGCGTCGCCTACGGGCGCTGGGCGAGCGCCGACGTCGACCCCGGTCCGCAGGGCTACGTGCCGCGCCTCGCGGGGATGACCCCGCCCTCCGCCGCCCGCCTCGGGTGGAACGCGGGCGCGGGGAACCTCCTGGCGGGCACGACGTCCTTCGTGGTGGTCACGGGCGTGGCCGAGGAGCGGGCGAGCACGCAGATCCACGGCGCGGCGGCGACGGGGGAGGGGCGCGCGGTGGGCGTGTGGCCCGGCGGCGCGCGCCTCGACCTCTGCGTCGCGGGGCCCACCGAGACCGTCACCGCGGCGAACGTCGGCGGGCTCGGCAGCGCCACGGCGCGACAGGCCGCCGCGGGCGACACCCTGGTGCTGCACCTCGCCAACCGCGAATCGCCGTGCACCGGGGC
>JBILLI010000549.1:0-5238 GCA_044376155.1 Polyangiales bacterium | reverse complement strand
TCGTCCCAGCGGCCGCCGCGTCGGCGCAGGATCCGCTCGTAGAGCTGCGTCGCGCGGAGGCTCCCGGGGTCGACGGTGAGCGCCTGCTCGAAGATCGCGTCGGCCTCCTTGTCACGCCCCTTGCCCTTGTACTGCAGCACCACGCCCGCGGCGCTGACCAGGTGGGATGCGATGAGCGCGGGGTCGGTGGAGTCGTTCTCGGCGTGGCGCTTGAAGGCCGCGGCGACCTCCTTCCAGCGGGCCTTCTTGCCGCTGAGCTCCTCGCGGCGGTCGGCGGCGTCGGGGTCGTTCTGCAGGGCGAGCAGGCGGTCGAGGGTCGCGATCGCGGCCCGGTCATCGAGGAGCTCGTACTCCAGCACGCGGGCACGCTCGCGCAGCAGGGTCACCTTGTCGTCGGTGCCGGCCGCGAGTTCCACCTCGACGTCCAGGAGCCGCGCGACGGCCTCGGCCTCGCCGCGGTCCGTGAGGCGCGCGCGGGTCTCGGCGATGAGCCCGCGCGCCGCGCCGTCGGCGCCGAGCTCGCCGCTGATGGCGCGCTCCTCAAGGGTGGACCAGGCCTTCTCATCCTCGGAGTCGTCCAGGAGAGAGCCGAGCAGCTTCCGGATGTTCTCAACGCTCATCGTCCACCGTTCTCTGATCCGCGCCAGACCGCGGGCGCCTTCGCCCGTCGCGCGGGGGCCGCGCACTTCGTCCAGGAGGGCATTTCTCCGCCCGAGACCCGTCGTGCCTCGGTGCGCCCTCCGCCGTTTTTTTGCGGAGCGCGACGCTATCGCAGCGTGCGCGCGGCCTTCAAGCGCGAACCCTCCAACCCCGCAGCGGAATTCCTGGAAACCGCGGCGAACCGCGACAACGACGCCGCGCCCCGGCGGTGACTTTCTTGACCGTGGCGACGCGCTGCTGTTAGGGCGCGGGGCTTCCTCACGTCCCGCGGCGTCGGACCCCTGTCCGCGGGTTGCACACGTCGGCCGCGTCCCTGGTGACACGGTCTACGGGGTTCGGCGCGGGCGGGGCCGGGCTTTCCCGGCTCGGCACGGCGTCTGCGGAGAGTGGCGGTCGCACCGCGCGTTGCGCGGGGAAGGGCAGAGTGGACGATGGCGCGAGTCGGTGTGCTGATGGGCGGGATTTCCGCGGAGCGTGACGTGTCCCTGCGCTCGGGGGAGGCCGTGACCGCGGCGCTTCGCCAGCGGGGCCACGAGGTCACCCCGGTGTTCGTCGACGGCGACATCGACCGGGTGCTCCGCGCGACGCCGATGGACGTGGCCTTCCTCGCGCTCCACGGCCCCTACGGCGAAGACGGCGCGCTCCAGGGACTTCTGGAGTGGATGGGCATCCCCTACACGGGCTCGGGCGTGCTCGCGAGCGCCCTCGCGATGGACAAGGTGAAGGCCAAGGAGCTGTTCCGCCTGCACAACGTCGCGACGCCCGCGTACTACGGCCTCGACGGCGACGTCTCCGACCGCGCGCTGGAGGACGCCCACGGCTCCTTCGGCTTCCCGGTGATGGTGAAGCCCCGCCGCGGCGGCAGCTCCCTCGGCGTCTCGCGCGCCAACGACCTCTCCGAGCTGCGCGACGCGGTGACCCTCGCCCGCGGCTTCGACGACTCGGTGCTCGTGGAGCGCTACGTCAAGGGCCGCGAGGTGCACGTGGGCATCCTCGGCGACAAGGTCCTCGGCGCCGTGGAGATCGTGTCGAAGCGCCCCTTCTTCGACTACCAGGCGAAGTACGCGAAGGGCCTGTGCGAGTACTACTTCCCCGCGCGGCTCTCACCCACGCGCTACCAGGGCGTGCTGCGCCTCGCCCAGTGCGCGCACCAGGCCCTGGGATGCGTCGGCGCCACCCGGGTGAACATCCTCGTGACCGATAACGAGAACGAGTCGGTCCTGGAGGTGAACACCCTCCCGGGCATGACCGCGAACTCCATTCTGCCCAAGATCGCCGCGGGCGCGGGCATCGACTTCCCGACCCTCTGCGACGAGATCCTCAAGCTCGCGCGGCTCCACACCCGCGGCGCGCGCCGCGGCGCAGAGACCCCTGTGCTCCCCTCGCCCAGCGTCTCGGGCGCCGAGCTCGTGCACGCCTGAGCGCTTGCCCCTACGCCGCCTGCGCGACCTCTTCCGCCGCCGTGATCGACCTCGCCAGCGCGCGCCGCGCCCGGTGCAGTCGCGACATCACCGTGCCCATGGGGCAGCCCAGGGCATCGGCGATCTCGCGGTAGGTCATCTCCCCGAGGTCGGCCATCACCACCACCGCGCGAAACTCCTCGGGCAGCGCCGCGAGGGCCTCTTGCAGCGTGCGCGTGAGCCCGCCGTAACGCACACCCCCGTCGGCGGTCTCGGCCTCCTCCTGCGACGAGCTCAGCAGCGCGCTGCGCCGACCAGGATCGAATTCGAGGTCCAGCGCGCGGCGCTCGCGCTTGTTGCGTCGGTACTGGGTGATGAACGCGTTGAGCAGGATGCGGTGCATCCACCCGCGGAGGTTCGTGCCGGGCTCGAAGCGATCCCAGGAGAGGTAGGCATGGAGCATCGCGTCCTGCACGATGTCGTCGGCCTGCGCGCGGCTCGAGGCGAGCCGGAGCGCCGCGCCGTAGAGCCCGTTCAGCAGGGGGCGGGTCTGCGCCTCGAATTCGCGTCGTCGGTCGGTGCTTCGCATGGGGGTGTCTCCTGCGAGAGAGACCTATCAAGCACCGCGCCACGCTTGTTTTCCCGTTGTTTTCGCCGGTCACCACGGCGTGGCCTGCCAGCGAGACATCGCGCAGTCCGAAGCCCCGCGACATTCTGGCAACCGGGTCAGGGGTGGGTGACGTCGAGGCACGCCGACAGTGCATCGGCGATCTCCGACGCGAGCGTGCCCCGCACGGCGCCCCGCTGCGCGCGCAGAGTCGCCCCCGCGAGGCCGTGGGCGTGCGCGGCCTGCAACGTCGCACGCAGGGCGTCTCCCTCCTCGGCGAGCCGGGCCCCCACCGCCCCCGCGAGCACGTCGCCGCTCCCGGCCACGCCCAGGGTGGGCTCGGCGTAGGGGAGCGACCAGGCGCGTCCGTCGGGCGTCGCGACGACGGTCCCGGCGCCCTTGAGCAGCACGGTGGCGTCGAAGCGCGAGGCCGCCAGGCGGGCCGCGCCGAAGCGGTCGGCGTTGATCACCGCGGCCGGTCGAGGACCCTCGACCGCGAGCATGCGCGCGAGCTCCAGCGGGTGCGGCGTGAGCACCCTCGGCGCGACCGCGGGCGTGACCCACGCGGGCGCCGCGAGGCTCAGCGCGTCGGCGTCGACCACACACGGCACGCGCGCGGCAGAGAGCACGCACCGCACGACCTCCGCGGCCCACGCGTCGAGCCCGAGGCCGGGGCCGAGCACGACGGCCCGCGCCCGCGGCAGCAGCGACCGCAGCGCCGCCTCGAGGTCGTCGGGGTTCAACGGCAGCGCCGCGCTCATCGACTCCAGCACCCGGCTGTCGACCGCGGTCGCGCAGGGAGACGCGACCGTGACCAGGCCCGCGCCCGCGCGATGGGCGCCCCGCGCCGCGAGCAGCGCGGCCCCCACCTTGCCCGCGGCGCCACCGATCACCAGCACGTGCCCGGCGTCGCCCTTGTGCGCCGAGCCCGCGCGGGGCGTCGCGGCGCGGTGCGCGCTGCGCCAGGTGCTCACGGCGAAGCGCGCCCACGGCACCGGCGCGCCCAGGGTGATCACCCGAAGATCTCCGCACACCGCGCGGCCGAGGCCCGTGAGCAGGCCTGGCTTGAGCGCGGCGAAGGTGCAGGTCAGCGTCGCGCGCAGCACGTCGTCGGGCCCGCCGAGCGACGCGCCGGTGTCGGCGTCGAGGCCCGAGGGGAGGTCCAGCGCCACCACCGCGGGGATGTTCCGGGCGTTCACCGCGTGCACCAGCGCGCGCGCCGCGCCGTCGAGGGGGCGCGTGAGGCCGGTGCCGAAGAGGCCGTCGACCACGAGGTCAACGTCGACGAAGAGGGCGTCGAGGTCGAGGGCGTCGACGAGCTCGGGGTGCACCCCCACGGCGGTCAAGGCGTCGCGCATCACCGCCGCATCACCCTGAAATCGCGATGGATCGCCGAGGGTGACGACGTGCATCGGGAGGTCGGGGCGGGCCAGCCGGAGGTGCCGCGCCACGACGAGCGCGTCGCCGCCGTTGTTCCCCGGGCCCGCGAGGACCACCGCGCGTCGCGGGGCGGGCATCACCCGCAGGACCTCTTCGAACGCACCGCGGCCCGCGTTCTCCATCAGCAGCACGCCCGCGACGCCCGCGCCGATGAGCGCGGCGTCGACCGCGCGGACCTGCGACCGCGTGAGCACCGCCTCGTCGGTCACGCGTCGGCCTCCAGCACCACCACCGCCGCAGCGATCCCGCCGTCATGCGTGATGGTGAGGTGCGCGCGGGTGACCCCCAGCGCGTCGGCGCGCGCGCGGGCAATGTCGAAGAGCCGCAGGGTGGGCGGGCCGGGCCGGGCCGAGACCACCTCGACGCAGCGCCAGTGAATGCCCGCGGGCGCACCGAGAGCCTTGCTCGCGGCCTCCTTCGCGGCGATGCGCCCGGAGAGCCACTCGGCGAGGCGCGGCCGGGGCATGGCGTCGAACTCGGCGGCCGTGAGGACGCGCCGAGGGATCCCCTCCCCCCGACGTTCGAGCATCGCCGCGATGCGCGGGACCGACACCACGTCGAGGCCCAGGCCCACGATCATCGCGCGGCCGCGCCGCGGTCCATCGCCGCGCGCATCGCCCGCACGGCCTCGGCCATGCCCACGATCACCGCGTCGGCGACGATGGCGTGGCCGATGTTCAGCTCCACCACGTGGGGGATCGCCGCGACGTCGGCGACGTTCTCCACCGTGAGCCCGTGCCCGGCCGCGACGCGCATCCCCCGCGCGTGCGCGACGGCCGCGCCCTGACGCAGCGCCACGAGCTGCTCCGCGCGGCGCGACGCGTGCGGGGCGTCGGCGTAGTCGCCCGTGTGCAGCTCGATCTGGTCCACCCCGAGGGCGGCGGCGGCGTCGAGCTGCGCGGCGTCGGCGGCGACGAAGAGCGACACCTTCACCCCCGCGGACTGCAACGCGGTGACCACCTCGGCCAACCGCACGCGGTTCGCCACCACGTCGAGCCCGCCCTCGGTGGTGCGCTCCTCGCGGCGCTCGGGCACCAGCGTGACGTGGTGCGGGCGCACCGCCAGCGCCACGCCCAGCCCGTCGTCGGTGGCGGCCATCTCGAGGTTCAGGGTCCCCCGCACGACCTCGCG
>JBILLI010000548.1:0-5272 GCA_044376155.1 Polyangiales bacterium | reverse complement strand
GGATCAAGCTCCCGGTGTCCTGGGGCTGGTAACCGACGCGCTTGACCTCCCCACGCGGCCTCGGCGGGGTAGCGTTGTGCCGGTTGGGCGGGTGCAGTCGCCCGTCCCCCTTGGCGAGACAAAGCATGGGGCGATAGGTTCGCAGGGATGTGTCATGGAGCGGATCGGGACGGCCGGCGCCCGGGAGGGGGCGGCACGCGCCATGAGCGGTGACGGGACCTTCGAGATGTTTTCGCGCGTCGCCACCGACGAGCTGATGAACGCTGGGCGGGCTGGGGGCGCGAAGGTGCTCGTCGTCGAAGACGAAGCCCTCGTGGCGCTGGACCTTCAGGTTCGCCTTGAGGGCCTGGGCTACACCGTGGTGGGCACCGCCGACCACCGCGACGAGGCCGTGGCCCTCTTCGCCGAACACCTCCCCGACCTGGTGCTGATGGACCTGCGCCTCGCGCAGGGCGACGACGGCGTCGCCGTGGCCCGCGACCTCCAGGCGATCGCCGCGCGGCCGGTGGTCTTCATCACCGCGCACAGCGACGCGCAGACCCTCGCCCGCGCCGTCGCGACCGCGCCCTATGGGTATCTCAACAAACCCTTCGACGACCGGGTCCTCGCGGTGACCCTCGCGGTGACCCTCGAGCGCTACGCCGCCGAAGGTCGCGTGCGGGTCTTTCGCGATGCCCTCGAGGCGGCGGCCGCGGGGGTGCTGCTGGTGTCGGCGGGTCCTCGGGTCGAACACGCCAACGAGGCCTACCTCCGGCTCACCGGCCTGACCCGCGCGGCGGTCGTCGGCGCGGCGCCGAAGATCCCCGCCGCGGCGCCCGAGGGAGACGCCGCCCGGGCCCTCACCGAGGCCATCGCGCACCGACAGGCGCACCGCGCCGAGCTCCCCTGCGTGCGCGCCCACGGCATGCCGTGGACCGCCTCGGTCGTGGTCACCCCCATCCCCGGCGACCGCGGGCGCGCGGCAGAGACCACCTTCGTGTGGATCGCCGACGTCACCCTCGAGCGCGCCGCCGAGCGCGCCCTCGCGCAGAAGCAGCGCCTCGAGGTCGTCGGGCGCCTCGCCTCGTCGGTGGCCCACGACTTCAACAACGTGCTCACGGCCATCGAGGTCGGCATCGGGCTCGCCCGCGAGGCCCGCGATGTCGCCGCCGCCGAGGTCGAGCTCGCCGAGGCGATGCGCGCGATGCGAACGGCACAACGGCTCAGCCGTCGGCTCGTCGAGTCCATCGGCCTCGCCCGCATCGAGACCGCGGGCGCGACCGACCTCGCGGACTTTCTCGCGGGGATGCGGAGCACCCTCGAACGGCTGACAGGGTCGAAGATCCGCCTGGCGGTCGAGGCGACGCCGGGGATCGTCGTGGCGATGAACGTCGACTCCCTCGAACAGGTGCTGCTCAACCTCGTCACCAACGCCTGCGACGCGATGCCCGGGGGCGGCGCGCTGCGCGTCTCCGTCGACGAGGTCCGCGGCGCCGGGGGCGCGTCGATGGCGCGGATCTCGGTGCAGGACAACGGCATCGGCATGGATGCGGAGACCCTCGAGCACGTCTTCGAGCCCTTCTTCACCACGAAGGCCCTCGGCGCGGGGACGGGCATCGGCCTCACCACGACCCGCACGCTGGTCGAGCAGGCCGGAGGGCGGGTGCAACTGCGCTCGCAGCCCGGTCGCGGCACCGTCTTCGAGGTCGAGCTCCCGCTCGCGCCCGCAGGGAGCGTCGAGGTCCCGGCGGTGACGTCCCAGGCCACCGAGGTCGCCGCGCACAACACGCCCGCGCGGGTGCTGGTGGTCGACGACGACGAGGTGGTCCTGCGGAGCCTGGTGCGCGCCCTGGTGCGTCGCGGCCTCGTCGTGCGCGAGGCTCGGAGCTTCGCCGAAGCCATCGAGGCGCTGGCGGCGGAGGAGCCCGACCTGCTCGTCACCGACGTGAACCTGGGCGACGGCAACGGCCTTGATCTTCTGCGCCTCACGTCGGCGCCGACGTCCCCTTTCTCGACCCTGGTGATCTCGGGCGCCCTCGACGCCGAGACCGCGCGGTTCAGGCTCGCGGGCACCGTCGCGACCTTTCTCGCCAAGCCCTTCAACGTCGCGGCCTTCAGCGCGGCGGTGGCCGAGGCCCTGGCCCGGAGTGGCGGTCTGCCGGACGCGGCGCCGCGCGCATGAACATCCCCGAAGCGCTGAGCCCGCCGACGCTCCTCGCCGCCATCGCGCGCCGCACGGGCAACGCGGTCATCGTCACCGACCGCGCGGGACTCATCGTCTGGGTCAATGACGGCTTCACCCGCCTGACCGGCCACGAGGCCGAGGCGGTCGTCGGGCTGCGCCCCGCGTCGCTGTTGCAGGGCGCCGACACCTCCCCCGAGACGCGGGCCGAGATGGCCCGGTGCATCGCCGCGGGGCGGTCCTTCGACGTGGTGGTGCTGAACTACACCCGGGACCAGACGCAGTACTGGGTGCGGATCCAGGCCGAGCCGACGCTCGACGACGCGGGCGCGGTGACGGGCTACGTCGCCCTCCAGACCGACGTCACCGAGGCGCTCATCGCCGGGTCCCGCGAGCGCCTGATCACGCGCATGGGTGACGCGCTGCTGTGCTGCGACGACCTCGTGCAGGCCGCCGGTGCCGTCGTCGACGAACTCGTCTCCACCCCCGATGTGCGCGCGGCGCAGGTCTGGGTGGTCGACCCCGGCGCGACGCACCTGCGTCACCTCGCGGGCGCGGGCGCCGACGACGACGCCCGGCCGTGGATCGAGGTGGGACGGAGCACGTCCTTCGCCCGCGGCGACGCCTGGGTCGTGGGCGTGGGCGCACCGGGGATGGCCTGGGGCACGGGCCGCCCCTGCAGCCGCACGGACTTCTGGCAGCGTGACCGCAACGGCATGTTGAGCCGCCGTTCAGAGGCCGCGCAGGCGGCGCGGATTCGCACGGTGTGTGCGGTGCCGGTGATGGGCCCCGAGGGGGTGATCGCGGTGATCGAGATCGGCGGATCCCATCGCTATCCGGGGCACGAGCGGCTCCCCACGCTGGTCGGGCACGTCGCGCGCCAGTTCGGCGCCTTCATGCTCCGTCACCAGAGCCGCATCGCCTTCGAGACCCTCTTTCAACGGAGCCCCGACGCCCTGCTGGTCACCGACCGCGGGCGCGCCGTGCTGCGGGCCAACGCCCGGGCCCAGGCGCTGTTCGGGTCGGTGATCGGGGCCGGCCTGGACGCGCTCCTGGCCGAGTCCGACTCCCTCGATGGGAGCGACGGGACGACCCTGCACCGCCGCGACGCGCAACGCGTCGATGGGACGTCCTTCTCGGCCGAGGTGACCCTCGCCGACCTGCCCGGCGCGGGCGCCGAGGGGGCCATCGTGGCGGTGCGCGACCTCACCGAGCGGCATCGGGTCGAGGCGGAGCTGCGCCGCACGGTGGACGAAAAGACCGTGCTCATCCAGGAGGTTCACCATCGGGTGAAGAACAACCTCCAGATCGTCTCGAGCCTGCTCGCGCTGCAGGCGGCCTCGGTCACCGACGCGGCCGTGCGCGAGGCGCTCTTCGACACCACCCGGCGCATTCAGTCGATGGCGCTCGTGCACCAGCAGCTGTACGCGCGCGACAGCGTGGGGCGCATCGCCTTCGACGAGTACGCGCGGCTGCTCTGTCACTCCCTGCGAAGCTCCATCGGCGGCGACGCCCGGCTCACCTTCGAGGCCGACGCCATCTCCGAGAGCGTCGACCGCGCGGTGCCCGCGGGGCTGATCTTGAACGAGCTGCTGACCAACGCGTTCAAGTACGGCCGCAACGCGCAGGGGCAGTGCCGGGTGCACGTGCGCGTGCGGCGCGACCACGAGGGGTGGTGCTTCGTCGTCGCCGACGAGGGCGCGGGCCTCGACGAGGCGCGGCCGAGCGGTCGCTCGCTGGGGTTCACCATCATCCACGCGCTGCTGAAGCAGCTTCGCGCGAAGCGCACCGACGACCCCGCGGCGGCGCCTGCGCTCGGCATCCAGCAGCCCGTGCAGACCCTGATCCGGATCGGTCTGCCCCCCGCGCCGTGATCCCGCGTCGCGGCGCACCCCGGTGGGAGGGATCGCCGACGCACTTGACCTCCCCGCGCGGCCGTCGTGACGTCGCGTCGCACCGTCGATCATCTGGGGAGATCCATGGCAGAGGCGAAGAAGGCCACCGCGAAGAAGGCCACCGCGAAGAAGGCCACCGCGAAGAAGGCCACCGCGAAGAAGGCCACCGCGAAGCACGACGTCCTGCTGGGGCTGCCCATCGTGTGGGCGCACCAGCTTGGCGGCCAGGCGGTCGGGCTCCACGTCGACGACCACGAGGTGTGGGGCGGCTGGGACTCGGGCGACGTCGTGGCCTGCGACCACGCGGGGGAGGTGCTCCGTCGGTGGCGCCTCCCGGCGGGGGTCGACGCGCTGGTGGCCGATGAGGCGTGGCGCTACGCGGGGTGTCGCGACGGCACGGTCTACGACCTCACCGAGCGCACGCCGCGGGCCGCCTTCGTCATCGATCCTGAGGTACAGGTGCAGGCGGTGGACGTGTTTCGCGGAAACCTCTGCGCGGGCGACAGCACCGGCGCGTGCACCGTGCTCGACCCCGAACAGAACGTGCTCTGGAAGTACCGACCGAAGCCCCGGGGGAGCTCGGCGTGGATGGTCCGCGCCGAGGAGGCCGGGGTGTTCCTCGGGAACTCCGCGGGCGTGCATCGCTTCACCTGGAAGGGCACGCGCCGCTGGTCGTGCAAGACCGACTGGGTTGGCTACGGGTGGGCCGACGGTGACCGCGTGCACGCCATCGTCGACGCGTTTGGCCGCGGCGTGTCGGTGGTCGCGGTGGACAAGTCCACGGGCAAGCTCGTGTGGCGTGCGCCCTGCTATTCGTTGGCGAAGACCTACCACCACGCCCACAACGCCGCGGCCTGCGCGGCCTCGCCCGACTGCGCGCGGGTCTACGGCGGCACGCGCGACACGCTCTTCTGCTTCGACGCGAAGGGCGCGCTGCAGTGGGAGACGCCCACGCGTTGCGGCGCGACGTGCTCCATGGCCCTGCGCGGGGACCGCCTCTTCGTGGTGACCCACACGGGCGTGCTCGCGTGCCTCGACGTGTCGGACGACGCCGTGGCGCGGGCGAAGACGCGACCGGGCAAGCGCGGCGTGGCGCACAGGCTGACCTCCATCGCGGTGTCGGCGCGCACGGTGGATGAGGTCACCGACGCGGGCGCGGGCGTGGTGCTGGAGTGCGTCGCCGAGGGCGAGCGCCTGCGGGTGTACGTGCGCTCAC